>JABGYH010000001.1 GCA_018675335.1 Candidatus Woesearchaeota archaeon | reverse complement strand
AGGTTGGGTTTTGAATAATAATGGTGTTGCTATTCCTCTTGAGGGTAGAGATGGTATTACTAATTTGGTGCCTGGTAAGGGGTATTGGTTTAAAACTTCATATGCGAATAATTTTAATGTAACTATTACTAATTGAGGTGTCTTTGACAATTAATGGGTTGTTTTAAATTTCGATTTTAAATTGAATGATTAACCAATCATTTTTTAAATAGTTGTCTAAATTAAGTTATTAAATTAAAAAAATGACTACAAAAAAAACTACTAAAAAAACAGAACATTACTTTTCAAAAAAACAAACTAGTGAGTTTAAAATAGACAAGATTATCTTTAATTTACAAGGAGATGAGTTTAAATTCTGTGTTGCTCCCGGAGTATTTAGCAAAAATAAAGTCGATAAGGGTACTGAAGTTTTAGTTAAAAATATGATCATTATTGATGGTGATAAAGTACTTGATTTAGGTTGCGGATATGGAGTTGTAGGCGTAGTCGTTAAAAGTTTAAATTCGGACTGTTCAGTTGTATTTACTGATTCTAATGAACGAGCAATAATTTTGACTCAAAAAAATCTAAGATTAAATAAAATAAAATTTAGGCCTAAAGATATTCGTGTAGGTGACATGTATCAAAAAATAAAACCTGGTGAGCAGTTTGATACAATTTTACTTAATCCACCCCAAACTGCAGGGAAAAAAGTTTGCTTTGCAATGATTGAGAAATCAAAAGATTTTTTAGTTGAAGGCGGGCGATTACAATTAGTTGCAAGACACTCAAAAGGTGGGAAAGACCTTTCTAAAAAAATGAATTTAGTATATGGTAATATGAGAGAAATTGCAAAAAAAAGTGGGTATCGAGTTTATTTAAGTCAAAAAATATCTGAATCTTTAAAAAAAGAAATATAGAATTATAAAAATATTTTTTCTTGTTGTTTTATGTTTTTAGCAATCAACTAATTCTATTTTGAATTGTAGAGTTTTATCTGCTAAAGGATGATTTAAATCAAGAAATACTTCTTCTTCTTTTACTTCAACAATTTTTGCCGGAATTAATTGTTCTTCTGGACCTTCAAGTGTTAGAGTAGAACCAATTTCAATATCTATGTCTTCAGGAACTGCATCTAAAGGAACTGATTGAATTAACATATCCATTCTAAAACCATATGCTTTTTCAGGAGGAATCATAACTGATCTTGTTTCTCCTTTTTGCATTCCTAATACTGCTTCATCAAAACCGCGAATCATTTCGCCTGCGCCCACTTCAAATTTTACTGGACTTTCTTTTTTAGAGGAGTCAAAAATAGAACCGTCTTCTAATGTTCCTGTATAATGTACTTTGATAATATCTCCTTTTTTTACGCGCATATTTAAGCACCTCCTCTATAAATACTCATCAAGGGAAAAAGAAAAATAAATTATTTATAAACCTTGTTGTTTTTAACTAATTTCTCGAGAGTAAAATAATTTTTTAAATTGTTATTTTTAAATAATATTTTAGTTTGAGTTCAAAATTGGATTTTGATTGTAGTTAAGAATGAGTGTGTGTTGTGTATTTTATTTGGATATTTTAATGGTTACAATTTTGTTTTGGATGTTAGGATATTTGTGAGGATACTTAACTGAGCGATATGTTGTGCATTTTGGAAGTATAATTCTTTTGTTTTTGATAAATTCTTCAGGAAAATAAGGAATTAAATTTAGTTCAGAAAATACATTCATCCAAGACTCCCAATTCCATTCATTTTCTTTCCAAATTAATTGATCTAAATCTCTTAAAATTAACATAAGCAAAACTAAAGTTGTTGCTAAAAGAACAACTAAGACTATTGATGCAGGAGTATTGTTATTAATTATGAATAAACAAAATAATATGATTGTTCCTAAAATTATGATGCTCCCCCATTCAAAAGAGGACATTTTATCTTTAGTGAGGTATACAATTTTTTTATTTTGAATATTTAATTCTTTAAGAATATCTAAAATTTTTTCATAATTTTCTTCTTTTTTAGTTGATTTAAGTTTAAGTTTAACTATATAATCAATTAATTTTAAAAATTTAGGTTGAGTTTTTGAATAATCTTCCAATTTATAGTCCATTGTTGAAATTAGCCAATCATCAATTAAGCTTTTGATTTTTTTGTGGATTTTTGTGTTCCAGACTGATGAGAATTTATCAATTATTACGACTAACGCATCTCCCGCATTCATTTGTTCTCGTAGTTCTTTTAATCTGGCATGTCTATCGGAAATAGAAAATGCAATAAACAAACCAAATAAAAATGATGAAACTGAGAGAAGTGAAACCATTAATTGGGCATAACCTGTTCCTGGAATGAAAACTGCAATACTTGAAAATAGAACTATTGCTAAAAATATGCCTTCGTGAATGTCCAACCTCTTTTTCATGTTTAAATAAGATATAAAACAAATTAATTTATAAACTTTCTTTTTTTTAGATAAGTTTGTTAGTAAACCTAATATTTGTTGGTAAAATTAATGAGCATAAAAAATTAAGTGATAAATTAAAAAAATGGCATTTTTATCTTTGATGGAAATTGTAGACATAATAATTATGAGTTTGGCAGTTGGATTTATCTTTAAAGATATGTTTAAAGCTCCAAAACATTTAGGTCATGATCCTTTAGCGTATTATAAACGACATTCATCAACTCTTCAAAATTTTTTTTCTGATGATTTTAAATTTGCAGTAATGGTAACTGCACCTGCAATTATTTTACATGAGTTTGGTCATAAGTTTGTTGCAATGGCACTTGGGTTTACTGCAACTTTTCAAGCAGCATATACTTGGCTGGGGTTAGGAATTGTATTAAAATTGGTAATGCCTGGATTCGTATTTTTTGTTCCAGCATATGTTTCAATTTATGGGCTGGTTAGTCCTTTACAACATGCGGTTATAGCATTTGCGGGTCCTGCAGTTAATTTACTTATTTTTGTAGTATGTTTTGGATTATTAAAACACCCTCGATTTGTGAGACATAATAAAAAATGGATTCCTGCACTGCATTTAATGAAACGAATCAATATGTTTTTATTCATATTTAATATGATTCCAATACCTGGTTTTGATGGATCAAAAGTACTTGCAGGTTTATTGGCTTTGTTTTAGTATTGATTATTTTGTATTGACTATTTTCTAGCATATTTGATTATAGAAATTAATATAAATTAAGTCTTTGTTCTATTTATTTATGGATGCAAATCAAAAAATGAACTGGGCAGGAATTGGAGTTGGGATATTTTTACTTACTACTTGCAATCCTGCGGCTCAAACTCCTCCGCCTCGAGATAATTCTTTTGAATCTGATGTGTCTGGTGAAGTACGAGATGCAAAATTTACTGTTGTGCAAGAACCTCCATCGGATGTTGATGTATCTTTGCCTGCGTTTTCATTACCCGAATCTGATTTATCTAATTTAATTTTGGGCCCTGATTTAATTGGAGACTCCCAAGTTGAACCAACAAAATTAGGTTTATTAAATAATCCTGGATTAAATAATTTAGCAGTTGATCATTCTGCATTTTTTCCAAGAGAAGTTATTTCGGGAATTGAGGGATCGGATTTAGATGTAGATTCAATTTTGCAAGCAGACTCTTTTGGTTTTGGACTTGGAACTGCGAATTCGGTTATTTCTTTTTCACCCCATACTATGCTTGGTGCAATGAACTTTGGAGGTATTGGTGCTCCGGGTGGGTTGATAGAAGATTATTCAATTCTTGCTGCGTATTCGCAATTTGGTCGAGGTGCTACTAGTTTTGGATTAACTTATCATTCTGGAACTTCTTTTAATATAACAATAACTAAACAACAATTAGAGAATTTATTGGATCCTGATATTATGCCAAATCCTCCTGTTGAAACTGAAATTGATTTTGAAGTTTTTTGTAATTCTTATGGGGTTGGAACTGATCATAATTTTACTAGATCCTGTCCTTCTGGTGTTTATGTTAAATTACTCGAATTTATTCCTGCTTCTTGTAAAGAATTTAATGTTTCTTTAGAACATTTTGATTCAAAGGAAGCATACGACGCATTTAATGAAAAATGGAAAACGCAATGCACTGCAAGAGCAGATGTTGATGGAAGAACTGCAAGAATGCTAGTTATTGGGTTTGAAGATTATGCAACATTAATTAGGTTGGATGAGTCTTCTAATTTAGGTGTTGGAGGGATGATGCTTCAAGTTCCAACATATTCTCGATTTAAAAGAATGCCTTCTTTAAATTCATTGCCAGGCTATACATTTTAATTTTTTTTAATCATTTTTTGATCATATCTGAGATTATATTTGTACCTTATTGTTGTGATTGAAGTTTCTCATCAAGCAATCGTTATAAAGATTTATATAATATTTTTCATTATTTATTTATTATTTTTATTTTAAATTAAATTTGTTATTTGATGAGTATTTGATGAGTATTTGATGAGTATTTGATGAGTATTTGATGAGTATTTGATGAGTATTTACTGAGTATTTAATGAGTATGTGGGTTGTAATTTGATTGGTAATTAAACAAGTAATTAAATGTAAAAGAGTGTGAAATATTATGTCTGCGAAGAAATCAAAATTTAAAGCAATTATTGTTACAGGAGGAGTTATTTCGGGACTGGGAAAAGGAATTGCTGCTGCAAGTATTGGATATTTACTTAGTTCTAAATTGAAAATAGTTCCAATGAAACTTGACGGGTATTTGAATGTTGATCCTGGAACTATGAATCCTGTAGAACATGGAGAAGTATTTGTTCTTGATGATGGTGGAGAAGTTGATATGGACTTTGGACATTATGAACGGTTCTTAGGAGTTACTTGTAAATTCGGACAAAATCTTACTATGGGTAAAGTATTTGCAGAAATACGTCAACGTGAAAGACGAGGAGATTATTTGGGTAAGACTGTTCAATATATACCTCATGTAGTTGACTTTATTAAAAGTAAATTTTTTGAAGTTGCAAAAAATGAAAACGCAGACATTGTTTTAATTGAAGTTGGAGGAACAGTAGGCGATATTGAAAATGAACTTTATATTGAAGCATGTAGACAATTATCTCACGATTTAGGATCTGAAAATGTTTTGTATGTTCACTTAACTTATGTTCCAATCCCTACAGGTGTTGGTGAACAAAAAAGTAAACCAACTCAACAAAGTGTAAACTTACTTCGCGAAAGAGGAATACAACCTGATATTATTGTTGGTAGATGTGAAGAATTTCTAACTGAACGAATAAAAGAAAAAATAGCTGCGTTTGGTGGAGTTAGTAAAACTGCAGTTGTGTCTGGCGTTGATGTAAATAATGTTTATAAAATTCCACTCGTTTTTGAAAAAGAAGGAATCTGTGAAATAATTCATAAAAAATTAAAAATTTATAGTCCTCCCGATTTAAAAAAATGGAATAAGTTATTGACAACTCTTGATAAGCCAACTGGAGAAATTACAATTGCTATTTGTGGTAAATATACTGCGCTGGCAGATAGTTATGCAAGTATTAATGAGGCATTAATGCATTGTAGTGCACACTTTAGAAAAAAAATTAGTTTAAAATTTATTGAAACCACTGAGATTGAACAAAAAAAACAAACAGTTAAACAAGCACTCAAAGGAGTAAGTGGAGTTATAGTTCCAGGTGGTTTTGGAAATCGTGGAACTGAAGGAAAAATTGAAGTAATCAAATATTGCAGGCAAAATAAAATGCCTTTTTTAGGAATTTGTTTAGGACTTCAATTAGCAGTAATTGAATTTGCAAGACATGTTTGTGGACTTACTGATGCTAATAGTACTGAAATTAATTTAAAAACACCCCATCCTGTTGTAGATATTATGCCTGAACAAGCACAGATAACTAATAAAGGTGGGACTATGAGACTTGGAGCTTACAAAGCAATTCTTAAATCAAAAACTTTAGCAACTAAATTATATAGGGAAGGAATTGTTTTTGAACGACACAGACATAGATATGAAGTAAATCCAGAACATCATAAAATCTTACAAAAAAAAGGATTAGTGTTATCTGGATTATCTGAAGATGGGCTACTTGCAGAATTTATTGAATTGCCCCAATCAGAACATCCTTACTTCATAGCAACGCAAGCGCACCCAGAACTTAAAAGTCATCTTGAAAGGCCTGCGCCATTATTTTTTGGATTAATTGATGCCGCAATAAAATCAAAACTTGCAATTGAAAAAAAATCTTCAAAACTTAAAAAATATTCTAAATCCAATAAGGGTGCTAAATCATCTAAAAAGAGTTAAAAAAAGCTTGGTTAGTTTTTTGGGGTCGTAAAGATCTTATTTTTTTATTCTTTCCTTTTTAATCCGTTTAAATTCATTTTTACTCAATTAAAAACATTAGAAACATTTATTAATAACCCCTAATTTGAACAAACATATATGGCTTCAAGGCGAGAAAGAAGACTACTTAGGCATAAAGGCGTAAGATACAATAAAGATGGATCTGCAGAAGAAGGCAGCATTACACCAGTAACTAATCAATCAAGTACTACTAAATCAAGTTCTCACACAAAATCACATTCACACAAAAAAGGTAAAATTCCTCCTAAAAATTTCTTTAAAAAATTAATGTTTTATTATGAACATGAATACAAAAAATTATTCTTTATACCTGTTGCGATGCTTCTTATTGCGTTTGTAATAATTGGTGCAAATTTTGCAGTAACTGGAGAATTTGTAAACAAAGGAGTTAGTCTAAAAGGTGGAATCACAATAACAATTCCATACAATGATAGAATAACTTCAGTTGATAATGAAGTATTGCAATTAAATTTACGTGCATTATTACCTGGATCAGATGTGAGTGTAAGAGCTCTTTCGGAAGCAGGATATCAAAAAGGAGTAATTGTTGATGCATCGGATACGACTCCAGATCAATTAATCGCATCACTTAAACAACAACTTCCTAATTTACAAAAAGCAGATTATACTATTGAAACAATAGGATCAAGTCTTGGACAGAGTTTTTTCAAAGAAATTATCACTGCATTAATTTTAGCGTTTATATTTATGGGAATTGTAGTTTTTATTTATTTTAAAACAGTAGTTCCATCACTGGCAGTAATTCTTGCAGCATTTAGTGATATGGTAATTACTCTTGCAATCGTTGATTTGATTGGATTAAAATTGAGCACTGCAGGTATTGCAGCATTTCTAATGTTGATTGGTTATAGTGTTGATACAGACATATTACTTACGACAAGAGTTATTAAACAAAAAGAAGGAACAGTATTTGAGAGAGTGATTAGCGCTGCTAAAACTGGGTTGACTATGAACATAACTACCTTGGCTGCACTCATAATTGCATTCATATTTACTCCATCTGAAGTATTAAAGCAAATCATGCTCATATTAATAATTGGATTACTTGTAGACATAATTAATACTTGGTTACAAAATGCAGCAATTTTAAGATACTATATAGAAAAGAAAGGCGATCGCGCAGAAAAAGCATAAAAATGGTTGTAAAAGAAAAAGCAAAAGACATAATTAAGAACCTGAGGGTAATTGTTTTAGTCATAGCAGTAATATTATCATTAGTTGCTATACATCCAGATTTGTTTGGTCGAGACGGTGTTGCAATACGAAGTGTACAACCAAATAGTACTGCGAGTTGGTCAGGAATTCAATCACCAAGTCCAAAAACAACTCCAATGGCTCGAGAATTAGTATTGGCACTAAATAACATTCCAATTCATGAAGAAAAAGATTATTATGATTTTATTAAAACTCTTGAACCAAATAAAACAGTACAAATTCAAACTGACAAGGGGTTCTATAATTTAATAGTTGAATCGGATTATATGTTTGAAAATACAAATCAAACAGAATTAAAAATTGTGAATGAAACAATACAAGAAGAAATTGAACTATTAAACGTAAGTGATATACCTTCTGAATATTATGATATGAATGGAACCTTGATGGGTGACATTAAAACTAATGATTCTGGAGCGGTTCTATTAATCAATAAAACTATTGAAGTAGAAAAAGAATTTCCAATCGTCATTAAACATTTAATTGGTGCTAAAGATATTGGACTTAATATACAAGATGCTCCAACAACTAACATTCGAAAAGGACTTGACTTAAGTGGGGGAACCCGAGTTTTACTCCAACCAGAAAGAAAAATAACCAGTGAAGAAATGAGTTTAATTCTTGCTAATTTAAAAGAAAGAATAAATGTGTTTGGATTAACTGATGTAGTAATTAGAGAAACCAAAGATCTTCCGCCTCCATTAGGACAAGGAAATCAATATATCTCTGTTGAAATTGCTGGTGTAAAACAAGAAGAAATTAAAGATCTTTTATCAAAACAAGGAAAGTTTGAAGCAAAAGTTGGAAACAAAACAGTTTTTCAAGGTGGAAAAGATATAACTTATGTTTGTAGAACTGCAGAATGTAGTGGAATTGATCCTCAAAGAGGATGTGGGAAAATAGGCAGTAGTGCAGATTCAGAATGGGCTTGCGCATTTAGATTCTCTATTGCGTTGTCTCCTGCTGCAGCACAAAAACAAGCTGATGCAACCGCAAATTTAGATGTGGTATCTGGAGATGGGGATGCAAACAATCAATACTTAAGTGAACAATTAAATTTGATGTTAGATGATTCTTTAGTTGATAGTTTGAATATAGGTGTGAGTCTTAAAGGTAAAGCTGCAACTGATATACAAATTAGTGGAAGTGGTGCTGGAGCAACACAACAAGAAGCAGTAATAAGTGCTCTTGCTAATATGAAAAGATTACAAACAATTATGATTACTGGAAGTTTACCAATAAAATTAAACATAGTAAAAACTGATGAACTTTCTCCAGTTCTAGGAAAAGAATTTGTTAGTAACGCATTATTAATTGGGCTATTATCCATTTTAGTAGTATCCCTTGTGGTATTTATCAGATATCGAGAAATAAAAGTTGCATTGCCTATGCTGGTTACAATGATTTCTGAAGTAATTATGTTACTTGGAATTGCATCACTTATTCAATGGAACTTAGACCTCGCTGCAATTGCGGGAATTATAGTTGCAGTAGGTACTGGTGTTGATGATCAAATAGTAATTACTGATGAAACTTTAAGAGGAGAAGGACGATTCTCAAATTGGAAAGAAAAAATTAAAAGAGCATTCTTTATTATTATGGGTGCATACTTTACAACTGTTGTTGCGATGTTACCATTACTATTTGCAGGAGCTGGAATCATTAAGGGATTTGCATTAACAACAATTATTGGAGTATCTGTTGGAGTTTTTATATCTCGACCTGCTTATGCTGCAATAGTTGAAATTCTATTGAGAAAATAATTATTCATTTAATATTTTATTTTTATTTATTTTTTATACCATGTCTAAATCAAAAATTAAAACAAAGTGGTGGGCTATAGTTCTTGTTATT
The DNA here is from genome assembly GCA_018675335.1 of Candidatus Woesearchaeota archaeon. Classification (NCBI taxonomy): domain Archaea; kingdom Nanobdellati; phylum Candidatus Woesearchaeota; species Candidatus Woesearchaeota archaeon. The sequence continues at coordinate 290,534 of JABGYH010000001.1, read as the reverse complement.
TTAAGTACATTTTTAACTGCGTTAGCGTCTTTTTTCTTAAAATTAGGTGCGAATAAATTTAATTTATTTCCATTAAATATTATTTCATTAATAACAAACAATTATTTTGTACTTCTTGGAATATTCCTTTATGTAATTACTGCTGCAGTATTCATTTTTGCATTTAAATATGGAGAATTAACTGTTTTATTTCCTATATTTTCATTAAGTTTTGCCTGGGTTTTAGTTATATCTAAAATTGCATTAGGTGAACCTCTGACAATTATTAAGATTGTAGGGATTGTTGGAATTATGATTGGAGTTTCTATTATAGGCATGTCTGATCGCATGAGTTCTATTAAGAGGTGCGAGCAATGAACAATTCACTCATTGGCATTATGATTGTAATTTTTGTTTCGATGTGTGGAGCTTTGGGTGCATTTTTTATGAAACTTGGAGCTGATAGTTGGAGTTGGAAAATTAATAAATTAATTAAAAATAAAGCAATTTGGGGTTTAGTATTAAATGGTATTGGAGTTATTTTAATGACCGTTGCTTATCGTTTTGGAGATTTGTCTGTTCTTTATCCGTTTGTAGCATTACAATATGTTTGGTCAAGTTTTTTGGCTATGAAATATCTTAAAGAAAAAATGAGTTATCAAAAATGGATTGGAGTAAGTATTATCATTTTTAGTGTTGCTTTGATTGGAATTAGTTCTTAATTTGTTGGTGTTTTTTTATTGTGTGTTTGAATAAAATTTATGAGTATTAGAATTTTTAATAGAATATAGATTATGATTTGTTTTTGGTACTGTGATTGTTTTTTTATATTCTTCTTTTAGCCAAACCACCTTTAGAAGTTTCTTTATATTTACTTTGAAGATCATGTCCTGTTTCAACCATTGTTTGAATAATTTGATCAAAACTAACTCTGGGTCTAGAATCACATAATACTGCGAATGCAGCACATTGAAGTGCGCGATCTGCTGCAACTGCATTTCTTTCAATGCAAGGAATTTGAACTAAACCTTTAACTGGATCACAAGTTAAACCTAGATGGTGTTCTAATCCCATTTCTGCTGCGTGTTCTATTTGTTCATTAGAACAACCAATAAGCATTGCGGCAGCTCCTGCAGCCATTGCACAGGCAACACCAATTTCGCCTTGGCAACCAACTTCTGCACCTGAAATAGAACCATTATGTTTGACAAGATTTCCAATTAATCCTGCAGTTGCAAGAGCTGCTAATATTTTTTTATTAGGAAATTTATAGTGTTTTTGTAAGAAAAAAAGAACTGCTGGAAGAACTCCGCTGGATCCGCAAGTAGGTGCAGTTACAACTATTCCTCCTGAAGCATTTTCTTCAGAAACTGCTAGCGCATATGAAAAAATAATATGCTCATCATGCAAAAAACCTTTAGTGCTTTTCGATTTAATATAAAATCCAGGAGCTTTTCGCCTAAGTTTAAGACTTCCAGGTAATATACCTTCATTTTTAAGTCCTTCAGATATACTTTTTTTCATAGTTTTCCAAACTAAGTTTAAATGAGTGGCAATTTCAGGTTCTGTTTCAAAAACATATTCGTGAAGTAATTGTCTTTTTTTATTAACTTTTTTTAGAATTGATGAAAATGATTTTAATTTGTAAATTGATTTGTTATGTTTTTTTTGAGGTCTAATATTTTTATTTGCTTGTTCAATAATTTCTCCTCCACCAACACTATAAAAAATAGACTTATGAATTATTTTTTTATTTTTATTTAATGCTTCGATTTGAAGTGCATTAGAATTAAATTTTAAAAATTTATTTGGTTTCCACACAAATGATATTTTTTTTGATTCTGTTTTTAGTTCATTTGTTATTGCTACGTTTGTTAAATGACCTTTTCCAGTTGCGCCAAGACTTCCAAACAAAGTAACTATGAATGATTGAGTTTGACTTGCAAGTTTTAGTGTTAAAAGTTTTTCTTTAAATAATTTAGCTGCAGTTTTAGGTCCCATTGTATGACTGCTAGAAGGACCATTTCCAATTTTATAAAATTCTTTAAGTGAATTCATTCGTTTTACCTTTTGGAATTAAAAAGAAATGTGTGATTTTATTTTGGTATTTGAGCTAAAATAATTTGAGTTTGTAGTCATCAAGTTTTTCAATACGTTCCCAATTTTCGTTCACATGTTCTTGAATTTCTTCAAGTTGGGATGGAGTTACATGTCTAAACCTTCCTTGATGTTTAAGATATTCTTGAACTGGAGTGTGATTTGAAGGTTTTCTAGTTATTGTCACAACTCCATTTTCGATTTCATACATTGGATAAATGTGTGTTTTAAATGCAAGTTTTGCAATTTCAATTGTCATGTGTGACGGAAATTTCCAGCCTGTAGGACAAGGTGATAAAATTAAAATAAATGCAAATCCATTATGTTCTAGTCCTTTAGTAATTCTTTTGATGATATCATGAGGGAATGCAACATTAGTTACTGCAACATATGCATTATGTGCTGCAAGGATGAATGGGAGATTTTTTTTAAATTCAGTTTTTCCATGAATTTTTTTACCATCTGGGCTAGTAGTTGTTGACGCAAATTTAGGTGTTGAACCACTACGTTGAATTCCTGTATTCATGTAAGCCTCATTATCATAACAAACATAACAAATATTTTCTCCTCTTTCGGCTGCACCTGATAAAGATTGAAAACCAATATCAAAAGTTCCGCCATCTCCGCCAAAAACAAGAACGTTAGAATTTTTATTAGTTTTTTTTAATGATCGTACAACTCCACTTGCAACGGCAGAAGCATTTTCAAATGCTGCATGAACCCAGGGTACTTTCCAAGAGGTCACGGGATATGGAGTTGAAAAAACTTCTAAACAACCCGTAGCATTAACTACTACTGTATCTTTTCCTGCAGCTTTTAATGCGTGTCTCACAATAATTGGAGTTGAACAACCCGCACATGCAGAATGCCCTTTAGTAAATAGTTCTTTTTCAGGAATTGCATTGATTGTTTTTTCAGGTCTCAATTTGATCCTCCAGTTTGATAATTTTTTTGAATTTTAATCATTATTTTGTTTTTGATGATTTTTTTTTATGATTTTTTTGTGATGTAAAATTTTTAATAGTTACATTAATTCTTTTGTTTCAAAATGTTTTATGCGACCATCCAATGAATTTTCATCGACAAGTATTTCTTTTCCGCAGTCACATTTGATTACGTTATAATCCCAATTTAAATGATGGATCTTTTCTGATTCTTGTGATTTAAATTCTGTTTTGCAATATGGGCAAACATCATTTAAGTTTGATGATTTAATCAAGTGGTGTGCAGTCATTTATGTTACCTCTGTAAATTATTAATTTCTGTTGTTAATGTTTTTTTGTAAGTTAATTAATTTTTATGAATTTAATATTTATTGATTTTTTGTGTGTGTTGTATTTTACTTTTTATTCTTTTAATAACCATTCGCAAATTGGTTTTTTAGTTTTAATAATTTTATTAAAAATTTCTTCAAAATCTTTAGTATTAATATCTTTCCCACCTAAACCTCCGACGAACGAATGCACTAGTGGTTTATTTTTTTCATTAAATAATGTTGATTTTACATCTGTAAAAAAAGCACCTTCAAATCCGAATGAAAAACTTTTATCAATAACTGCTAAGCCTTTTAATGATTTACACGCATTAATTAATGAGTCAACAGGAAAAGGTCTATAACTTTTGAGTTTGATTAACCCAATTTTCATATTTTTTGTTTTGCGTAAATTATCAATAACTACGCGTGCAGTTCCACAAATAGTTCCAGCACATAAAACTGCATATTCTGCATCTTTCATATTATACATTTCAATTAGTCCATCTCCATATTTTCTATGGAACTTAGAGTTAAATTCACTATTTATTTTTTTAATAATTTGTAATGCGTTAAGCATTGCTTCTTTTTGTTGATTTTTAAAATGAATAAATGAATCGGGATATCCAATTGGTCCCATAGTAACGGGTTTTTTTGTGTCTAATTTAATTGAAGGTTTATATTTTTGAAGAAAACGATTGACATTTCCTTGTTGAGGAATATCAACTGGTTCGTAAACATGAGTTAGGGTAAATCCATCTAAACAAACCATGATTGGTAGCATAACTTTGTTATGTTCTGCAATTTTAAATGCTTGAATTGTAGTATCGATTGCTTCTTGAGCTGATTCAACATATAATTGAATCCAACCAGTATCTCTTGCTGCAACTGAGTCTGAATGATCATTCCAAATATTAATTGGTGCTGATAATGCTCGATTAGCAACATTCATAACAATTGGAAGTCGCATTCCTGATGCTACAAATAATATTTCGTGCATTAATGCTAGGCCTTGCGATGCAGTTGCAGTATATGTTCTTACTCCGCTAGAACTAGAACCTACTGCAGCACTAATTGCTGAGTGTTCACTCTCGACGTGAATTAATTCGCAATCTAGATCTCCATCATTAACAAATTCAGAAATTCTTTCAACGATGTGAGTTTGAGGGGTTATTGGATACAAAGGAATTACTGCTGGTTTACAAAGTTTAACACCTTCAGCAACAGCCGTTGCAGCTTCCATGACCTTTCTTACCATTTAATCACCGTCTTATTTTTTTATAATTATTATTTGTGTTGTGATATTTTATTTTAATTATTTATGTGTTGATTTTATTTGATAACATATTTTTTTGATTTTTAGTTTTTTGTTGTATTATTTTTTTTCTTTGATCATGACAATTGAACTAAAAATGCATTCTTTTGCACAAATTCCACAACCTTTGCAAAATTCAAAATCAGTTTCAATACGTTTATTGTTTAATACAGGAATTGAACAATCAGGACAATACATCCAACAAGACATACATTGAGTGCATTTTTTTTTATCCCACTCTGGGCGAAGAGATCTCCAACTACCGGTTTTATTAATTATTGAAGATCCTGGTTCTGTAACGACTGCTCCAGGATTGATTTTGTGGGGCTTACATTTTTTGTGTTTTTTTCCAATAATCATTTTAGTTTTATTCATGTTAATTATCATATTTTTTATTGTTTAGTATGTTTGATTGTTGTTTATTTATTGTTTTTTTTTGTGTTTGTTTCGAATTTTTAGTTGTGATTTGCGTGCATATTTTTTTTAACAAGATTATACACTTCTTCAACTGCTTTTTTATTTTTTTCAATAAGATCTGAACGACGTTTGAATCTTTCTTCTAGTGATTTGTTAATTGATTTAATTGAAAGTTTGCCCGTTACTGCAGCATATGCTCCAAGCATTGCAGTGTTTACAATATCTGCGCCAAAAATAGAAAGTGCAACGTGGGTTGCATCAACATTAAATACTTTGAAATCTTTAAACATGTTTTTAGGAATTTCTTCTGAAGTATTAATAATAATTAATCCTCCTTTTTCTAGTCCGTGACAAACATCAACTGTGTCCATGAGTGAAGAATCTAGAATGATTATTAATTTAGGATTATATACTTGATCACGAAGATTAATTTGTTTTTTAGAAACTCTACAATAGGCTTCAACGGGAGCGCCTCTACGTTCTACACCAAACTTAGGGAATGCTTGAGTCTCAAATCCTTCATAAAACCCAGCGATTGCCAATAATTGCGCAAAAGTTACTGCGCCTTGTCCACCCCTGCCATGAACGCGAATTTCTTCGATTTCAGCCATTTTAACTGTATTTATTAAAGTTTTAGTACTGCTTCTTTTAAATACTTTTCTTGTTACTGGATAATAGAAAACTTTTTTTTGAGTTATTTTGGTTGTATTGGCCTTTTTAGGCAATGATAATTTGATTTAAACTGAAACATTTAAAAATCAATGCTTATTATTCTAATTTAATAAAATGTATATTTACTCAAATATTATCGGGACTTTTGTATTTGATTCGAAGTTTTTAGTAGTTGAAAAAGTGTTGTTTGACACTGCTCGATTAAGTTCTATTTTAAGTAAACTTGCAGTAGGAGAAATTTTAGATTCTGAGACTATTTTAATTGAGAAATATTCTTCAAAAAATCCAATTCTTGTAGGAAAAGAAAAAGAAAAAGTACCTCTTCAAATTCTTAGATATTTTAGAACTGAAAAACATTTGAATCTTATTCGCAGTTTAGTTATTGATGATGTGAAAAGAAAAATTGCGAAAGCTACCGGTCGAGATCATTTAATCATGCAAACAATAAATCAAATTGAAGAATTAGATAAAATTGCAAATAATATTGCTAAAAGATTAAGAGAATGGTATGGACTTTACAATCCAGAATTTGGGCATACTATTGAAAGTCATGAAAAATATGCAGATCTCATTATTAAAAAATCAAAAAAAGAATTACTTGATGAACTTGGAGTTATTCAAACTATGGGTATTGATTTAGAAGAACCTGATTTGGAAGCAATACGACGAGTTGCAAATCAATTAAGTGGACTTTATTTATTAAAAGAAACACAAAAAGAATATTTAGAATCAGTTATGAAAACAGAATGTCCTAATGTACTTGAATTATGTGGTCCTCTTATTGGGGGAAAATTTGTTAGTCTTGCAGGAGGTATTGAGAAATTAAGTTCATTTCCTGCGTCAACAATACAATTATTGGGTGCTGAAAAAGCATTATTTAGACATATTAAAACTGGTGCTAGATGTCCAAAATATGGAATTTTACTTAATCATCCACTAGTCACTCAAACTAATAAAAAAGATAAAGCCAAAGTTGCTAGGTTGATTGCTGATAAAGTATCAATTGCTGCCAAGGTAGATTTTTTTAAAGGAGAATTTATGGGTGCTAAATTAAATAAAGAAATTGAAACAAAAATCAATCATATAAAATCTCAATCAAAATCAAATTCGCGTACATCACGTACATATTAAACAAATATGCTGTGCTGATTAAACAAACAGCATATACTGATTAAACAATTGAATATATTAAAATGAGACTAAACGAATATAAGCTCAAAGGAATCTATGTTCTAGAAGGACGAAGAAAAAGATATCTGACTAAAAATTTAGTTCCTGGACAAGATGTTTATGGTGAAGAATTAATTAATGATTCTACTGGTGAGTATCGAGTTTGGGATAAAACACGATCTAAACTTGGTGCAGCACTATACAAAGGAGTAACTCAAATTGGAATATATCCTGGAGGACTAGTTCTTTATTTGGGCGCTAGCACGGGAACCACCGTATCACATGTTTCTGATATTGTTGGATCTAGGGGTAAAGTATTTGCTCTTGATTTTGCTCCAAGAACTACTCGAGAACTAGTATTTTTATGTGAAGATCGTAAAAATATTATTCCATTACTAGAAGATGCACATCATCCTGAAAATTATGTTCACATAGTTCCTGAAGTTGATTGTGTATTTCAAGATATAGCGCAGAGAAATCAAGCAACAATTTTTATTAGAAACTGCAAACAATTTTTGAAAAAAGATGGTTTTGGATTTTTATCTGTAAAATCAAGAAGTGTTGATGTTTCCAAAAATCCTAAAAAAATATTTAAACAAATTCGAGAAGAATTAGAAAAAGAATTAACCATTGTTGATTACAAAGAATTAGATCCTTTTGAAAAAGATCATTGTGTGTTTGTAATTAAGAAAAAATGAATTAGTTTTTTTATTTTATTATTTGTGTATTAAGTGGTGAATTAAAATGGTATTAAGATTTTATAATACGCTCACAAGAAAAAAAGAAGAATTTAAACCTTTGATAGAAGGACAAGTAAAACTTTATAGTTGTGGACCCACAGTTTATTCTTATGTTCATATTGGAAATTTACGTGCAGCAGTATTTAATGATTTGTTGAGAAGATATCTAAAATATAAAGGATTTAAGTTAACTCATGTCATGAATATAACTGATGTTGATGATAAAACAATACGAGACTCGCAAAAAGAAGGCAAGTCTTTACTTGAATTTACTACGTTTTACACTCAAGAATTCTTAAAAGATTTAAAAGAACTTAATTGTGAGACTCCTGAAATAATGCCCAAAGCCACTGATCATATTAAAGAAATTGTTAAATTGGTACTTGATCTTAAAGAAAAAGGGCTTGCTTACAAATCTGAATCAGGAAGTTGGTATTTTAAAATTAGCGGAATGAAAGAATATGGTCGTCTTGCAAATTTAAATTTTGAAGATTTAATGGAAAATGCAGATGGTCGATTGAATAGTTCTGATGAATATGATAAAGAAAATGCACGAGACTTTGCACTTTGGAAATCTTATTCTTCTGATGATGGAAATATTTATTGGGAAACTGAACTTGGAAAAGGTCGACCTGGATGGCACATAGAATGTAGTGCTATGAGTATGAAATACTTAGGAAAAACATTTGACATTCATACAGGAGGAGTTGATTTAATTTTTCCACATCACACAAATGAAATTGCACAGAGTGAAGGATGTACTGGTGCTAAATTTGTGAATTATTGGATGCATAATGCTCACTTAATTGTTAATGGAGAAAAAATGAGTAAGAGTTTAGGCAATTTTTTTACTCTGAAAGATTTGCGTGACAAAGGATATAGTTCAAAAGCAATAAGATATGAATTATTAAGAACTCATTACCGACAACAATTAGACTTTAGAGAAGATGAACTTAAACAAATACCTCAAACATTACAAAAATTTAATGATTTTTTAATTAAGTTAGACGAAATTTCTAAACCTGGAGAACTAAGTTCTGATATTTCAGAAAAAGTTAAATTAGTTAAACAAAAATTTGAAGAATCGCTGGATGATGATTTGAACATTAGTGGCGCAATTGCTGCAATATTTGAATTTATGACTTTTGTTAATACTATGATTGCAGCCAGTACTTTAAATTTAATTGAAGCAACTTTTATTAAAAAAACAATGTTAGGATTTGATTCTGTTATGGGTGTAATAACTGAAGATAAAGGAAGTCTTAGTTCTGACGAAGAAACAATAATTAAAGAACGCGAACAAGCAAGATCCCAAAAAAATTGGGCTAAGTCAGATGAACTTCGAGATTTATTAAAAGAAAAAGGAATTATTGTTGAAGATTCAAATAAAGGTACTCGCTGGAAAAGAGTTAATTAATTTTTTTTATTAAAAACGTTTTGTTTTAAAAATTATGTTTAAAATAAGAAAAAATAAAAAATTTTAAATGATTTCTATTTAATTTGTTATTGTTATTCTTGTAGATAATCTTGTAGGTCTTTAGGTCCTATGCTATCAGGTAGTTCTCCACTTATGAATTGGTGTACTATATCTGGCGCACCATAAGTTGTGGCTGCGGTTAAAACTAGCGGTGCTAATTCTAACTCTCCCTCATCTACCTCATCAGGTGTCAACATAATTAATCCAGATTCGTCATCAATTGCGTCGAGAAGCGATTCTTGGGGTCTAGTTCTTTCTTGTAATTGACTTAAATCTCCTAAAAGAACTAATTCTTGTCGATCTGGATCAAGATCAATTAAGTACTCGTTTTTTCCTACTGTTTCAACCATTAAATGAGTTTGTTGTTGTGCTAATGCGAGAACCATTGTTGGATTATTGTATAAATCTAATTCCCCATTACCTTCTTCAAACACTGCTTGTGCTCGAGAGGTAAAATAAACTGTAGCATCTCCAAAAAGTTTATAGCTAATGGTTGTGTCAAAACAATTTTCTGGATTGGTATCTCTAGGATCATCAATAACAAAAATTCCTTGAGCAATGTTATCTGCACGTAAACCTGCAATTTTTCTTGAGTTCATTACTATTGTGGTTGCAGGAGTTCCATTAATGCTGCCTCTCATTTTTTCATATCTTGCTAAGCCTCTTTCTGTGATGTGTACTGTGGGATTGCCGTTAGTTACACAAGCAATTTTGGATCCTTGATAACTTACTAATTCTTCTAATATTGTGTCTCTTCCTGCGCTCATTTAACTTCGCCCTCCGTAATGCGATTAATTTTTTTTGTATGGTGCAGTCTATCTAGCTGCCATCAATTTTTGTAAGTTGCTTTCCGCCAAAAAAGCAAGAATGAGACATAACTATTGTCTCTGTCTTAACGAGGGTAATAATCATATTTGAGTTTTAATTTTATTCTTCTTTTTTCTCTTCTTCAACTAATTCAATTTTGAATTCTCCTTCTTTAATCTCAATTGCTTTAGTAACTGATTTAAAATCGTTTAAAACTGAATTAAGTTTTTCTATTTTTTCTTTTTCAAGAGTTAAAATAACTTCAGTCTTCATAGATTTTTGATTATTAGTTTTCTCTTGTCGAATTTTTGAAAGAATATCTAAAAATAAACTTCCAATTTCTTCAATGTTATCGTCGTGAGTTACTTGAAGCGTTGGCCATTGAGATATGTGAATTGAATTTGTAGGTTCGAATTCATTAAAATACGCCAGATAAATTTCTTCAGTAATAAAACACGTAATTGGTGCAAAAACTTTAAGTGTTGAAATTAATACTTCATACAAAGCATGTTGTCCTGATCTTTTATCGTTTCCCGTTCCTTTGTAAACTCTATCTTTAACAATTTCTAAATAGTTATCGCAGAAAAAATGCCAGAAAAACTTCTCAGCTTCTCTTTTTGCTGCAGGAATGTTATAACTTTCATAATGTTTTTTTACTGAGTCTAACATTTTTTTTGTATTTTGTATTGCCCATTTATCAATTGGTAAAAGTTTTGAATCATCTGGCTTATCTGTTTTAGGATTGTAATCTTTTAATTGCATAAATACAAATCTAGATGCATTCCATAATTTTGTTAAAAACTTTTGACCTGCAACTAATTCTTGTTCATTAAATGGGAGATCGCTACCAAGACTTGCGCCTCCAACCCAGAATCTGAACGCATCAACATTATATTTGTCGATAATTGCATCAACCCATACTGCATTACCTTTACTTTTTGACATTCCGCGTCCTTTAGAATCCAGAACAAATGTGTTAATTGTAATATCTTCCCAAGGAATTCTATCAAAAAGTAAGTGACTTTTTAGAATGGTATAAAATGCCCAAGTTCTAATAATATCGTGAGACTGAGGTCTTAGACTCATAGGTGCAATTTTTTTATAAATTTCAGGATTTTTTGTCCATTGAGATGCAACTTCTGGACTATTAGATGAAGTCATCCAAGTATCAAAAACATCAGTTTCTGGAGTTGCTACTTTGTTACATTTAGGACAATTTTTTTGAGTCTCATTAGGATCAATAGGAAGTTCTGATTCTTCTGCAATAATTACTTCATCGCAATCTTCACAATACCAAACTGGCATTGGAACTCCATAATATCTTTGACGAGAAATAATCCAATCCCAGCCTAAATTTTCAGTCCAATTTTCGAATCTTGTACGCATAAATTCTGGATGCCAATTAATTTCTTTAGATCTTTTAATTAAATCTTCTTTGTATTTAATTGTTTTAATGAACCATTGTTTTGTTACAACATATTCAACAGGAGTATTACATCTCCAACAACTACCCACAGTTTGAGCAAGAGAATCGTCACCTATGAAATGACCGCTTGTTTTAAGATCTTGTATGATTTCTGCTCTCGCATCAGCAAGTTTTAAGCCTGCATATTTTCCACAATTATCATTAAGCTTACCTTCTTTTGTTACAACAATTCTTAAATCTAAATTAAGACGTTTCCACTTTTCTACATCTGCAGTATCGCCAAAAGTACATACCATCATAATTCCAGATCCGAATTCAGGATCAACATCTTTATCTGATTTAATTGGAACTTTAAGATTAAATAACGGGACAATTGCATTTTTTCCAACTAGCTCAGTATATCTTTTATCTTCAGGATTTACAAATACTCCGACACATGCGGGAAGAAATTCTGGACGAGTAGTTGCAATTTCAATTTTTTCACCATTTTCTAAATCAAAATGGATTCTATTCATTTTAGTATTTCTATTAAGATCTTCCACTTCTGCTTGAGCTAGTGCAGTTTCGTGAAATGGACACCAAATAGTTGGTTCTTCATTACGATAACAATCTCCTTTTTTTACAAGTTTTACAAATGCAGTTTGAGCAACTTTTTGTGAATCAGGAGAAATTGTAGTATAAAGTAAATCCCAATCATAACTATGTCCTAATTTTTTGAAAACTTTATCTGCATAAACTTCTTCAACTTTACGAGATTCTTCTAAACAAATTTTTCTAAAATCACTTCTGTTAGTCTCTGATTTTTTAATTCCTAATTTTTCTTCAACATATTTTTCAGTAGGAAGTCCGTTATCATCAAATCCAGGAGGAAAATAAACTTCAAATCCGAGAAGTCGCTTAACTCTTGCAAATATTTCAAATTGAGTATAAGACAAACCATGACCTACATGTAAGTGGCCTGCGGAAGCATATGGTGGAGGCGTATCAATAGAAAATACAGGTTTTTTTGAATTAGGATTAAATTTAAACACTTTTTGTTCATCCCAAAATTTAGTAATTTTTTCTTCTGTTTCCTTAGCTTGATATTTTTTTCCTAGTTCCATTTTGTTCACATTTGTTTTTTTGTTTATTTTAGATTAATTTTTGAGTTTTTTATTTGATTGTTTAATATTTTTGATTGATATTCTTGCAAGTAATATGAGTTAATCAATTGTTTGAAATTTTTATTATTTATATATAATATTTAAAATTATAGCATTTTTAGCGTTTTTAACTGATTTTTATTTAAATAGGCATAGTTAATTTTAAAAAAGGGATAAGATTGGCTAATTTTTGGTGAGATCAAATATGACACAAATTGCGAAGGATATGACAAAAAAAAGAGATTTAGATTTAATCTGTCTAACTAACACAGTAACTGATGTTTTGGTGCATGCATCACAGCAGGATGTTGAACGGTTTGGGTTGAATAAAGGCGGATTTATTAAAAAATCTGAAATGCCTGATTATGATTCATTTCTTAGTTGGGTTAGCAGTCAAGTTAAAGTAATGTTTCCAGGGGGGTCTCCTGCAAATGTAGCAAGAACTGCTTCAGGACTGGGACTTGATGTAGCAGTAATTGGTACTGTAGGTAATGATGATTATGGAGTTTCATTTCTTGAAAATCTTAAAGATTTGGACGTTGAATCTTTAATTGCCAGTACAGATGGTTTGAGTGGCGTTTGTTATGTTTTAGTAACTCCTGATGGTGAAAAATCAACTGTTGCAAATATGGGTGTTTCTAAAGACTTCTTGTTTGAACCTGATATTGTTATGGACCGATTTAAAGAAGGAGGCATTTTACACACATCCACATATGAACTTGAATCTGATTTTGATCGCGTGGTTGCTTTAATGCAGTATGCACAACATGAAGGAGTTGAATTAAGTCTTGATTTGGGAGATCCTGCTTCAGTAGCAAGATTAGGTGATAAGATTTGGGATGTTTTGGCAGATGTTTCTATTTTATTTGCAAAAGAAGATGAATTATCTATGCTTTATTCAGGACAAACTTCTGGACAAACTATAGCAATTTCTGATATGATTGGATCGCAATTAAGTGTAAATCATTTTGTCGTTCTTAAACGTGGTGCTGAGGGAAGTTTAGTTTGCACGCAAAAAGGAAGATGCCATATAGAAGCATTCAAAACTAATGTTGTTAATACTAATGGTGCGGGAGATTCATATGCTGCAGGTTTTTTATTTGGTCATGCAAATAAGTTAAATTTGGGTGTTTGTGGTGCGATGGGTACTTATTCTGCAGCAAAAGTTTGTGGTCAAGATCGAGCATATTTAGAAAAAGGTTTTTGTGGAGAAAAGTATTAATTCACTCTTTTTTTTGTTTTGATATTTTTTTTATTTTTTCTTTGATTTTTAATTTAGGTTTTTGATTTGATTTGTTCTTTAATTTGTTATTTGAGGTGTTATTTGACTTTTGATTTGATTATTATTTTTACTTTTAAACTAAATATTAACAAATAATATAAATCATTGTAAATTCTAAATTTAGGTATGAGTTCTGAATTTAAACACGACAAACCTTGGATATTAAAACACATACCAAAAAATTCAAGTGAAGTAGTTGGGCAAGATAATTCTATGGCTGTTTTGAAAGATTTTATTCAAAATTTTAAACAACAAAAAAGAAAAGCCGCATTTTTGTATGGGCCTCCTGGAAGTGGAAAAACAGTTTCAGTTCATGTGCTCGCAAAAGAATTAAGTTTAGAAATAATGGAACTTAATGCAAGTGATTTTAGAAATAAAGATGCCATAAGTAAAATACTTGGAAGTGCAGCAAATCAAATGAGTTTGTTTGCTAAAGGAAAAGTAATTTTAGTTGATGAAGTAGATGGAATTTCAGGTACTCGAGATCGAGGCGGACTAAATGAAGTTGCAAAAATAATGGCTACAAGTGCGTTTCCCATTGTTTTCACTGGTGAAGATCCGTATGATAAAAAATTCAAATCATTAAGAAAAAATTGTGAGGTTTTAGAATTTCAAGCATTAGATAATAAATCAGTGAGTGAAGTATTAAAACGAATTGCAGTTTTAGAACAAATTGAATATGAAGAAATAGCGTTGCAAGGAATAAGTCGAAGAAGTGGGGGAGATTTACGTGCAGCAATTAATGATCTTCAAATGTTATCTGTTGGATCAGGTAAGAAAAAACTCGTAAAAGAAGATTTGGATTCTTTATCTGATCGAGAACAAAAAGAATCAATACAAGAAGGATTACTAAAAATATTCAAAACAACTGATTTTAATGTTGCAATAACTGCACTAAATCAAGTTCCGGAAGGATTAGATCAAGTGATGCTTTGGGTTGATGAAAATTTACCTAAAGAATATGAACAACCTCACGAAATCGCAAAAGCATATGATTATTTGTCAAAAGCAGATATTATGAATAGACGAATTAGACGTTGGCAACATTGGAGATTCTTAATTTATGTTAATGCTTATTTGAGTGCGGGAGTTGCAATGGCCAAAGATAAAAAATACAAAAAGTTTTTAGAGTACAAACCCACCATGCGATTATTAAAAATTTGGCAAGCAAATATGAAATATCAAAAACGAAAAGCAATAGCTGAAAAAATTGCTGAAAAAACACACACTTCTAAACGCAGAGTAATTAAGGATGTGCTTCCTTATGTTCAAGAAATGATGAAACATAGTCCTGAATTAAAATCAAGTTTTGCGTCTGAATTTGATTTAGATCGTGAAGAAGTTGCTTGGATGATCAAATAATTCTACTTTTAGTAATTTAGTTAAATTTGAAGTGCGTAATTTACGTTATTTAATTATGCATAAGTTTTTTAAATAATGAGGTCTATCCTAATTCTAACGTAAATTTGTTTCATGAGGTTAGTTGAAAAATGAAAATTAATATTGACGAAATGGCAGTATTTTGTAAACGTAAAGGTTTTGTATATCCAAGTAGTGAGATCTACGGGGGTTTTTCAGGATTTTTTGATTACGGGCCACTCGGAGCAGAACTTAAACAAAATATGAAACAAGAATGGTGGAAATATCATGTTAAAACTCGTTCAGATGTTGTAGGAATTGATGGAAGCATAATTTGCAATCCAAAAGTTTGGGAAGCATCAGGACACGTATCTGGATTTGGTGATGTGTTAGTAGAATGCAGTAAATGCCAAGAAAGAATGCGAGCAGATCATGTAATAGAAGATCAAGTAGGTGTGCAAGCAGAAGGTTTAGAACTTGCAGAATTCAAAAAAATAATGAGTGAAAATGAAATTAAATGCGTGAAATGTGGAAGCGTTGATTTAGGTGAACCTAAAGTATTTAATTTATTGTTTAAAACATTTATTGGAGCAGTTGAAGGAGATAAAGCAAAAGCATATCTTAGAGGAGAAACAGCTCAATTAATATTTGCAAATTTTAAAAATGTACTTGAAACAAGTCGATTAAAATTGCCCTTTGGAATTGCTCAAATGGGAAAAGCATTTAGAAATGAAATTGCACCTAGAAATTTTTTATTTAGGATGCGAGAATTTGAACAAATGGAAATAGAATATTTTGTTCATCCAGATAATTCTAAAGATTGTCCATATATTGATTCAGTAATGAATTATGAACTTTTGATTTATTCAGCAGATATGCAAGAAAAAGAAGAAGAACACAAATTAATGACTGTAAAAGATGCACTTTCTGCGGGAATTATATCAAATCCTTGGCATGCATATTGGCTTGCGACAGAAATAACCTGGTTTGAAAATTTAGGTGCTAAAAAAGAAAATTTTAGAATTAGACAACATCAAAAAGATGAAATGGCACACTATAGTTCTGATTGTTGGGACTTAGAATATAATTTTCCATTCGGGTGGAAAGAACTACAAGGAATTGCAGATCGAAGTGATTTTGATTTACAACAACACATGAAACATAGTGGAAAAGACTTAAGTATTTTTGATGAAGAAGCAAAAAAGAAAATAGTTCCATTCGTTGTAGCTGAACCTAGTCTTGGAACTGATAGAGCATTCTTAGTTTTTATGTTTGATGCATACACCACGCGAAAAGATGAAAAAGGAAAAGAAGTAGTTGTGTTAAAATTACATCCTAAACTTGCGCCAATACAAGTAGCAGTATTGCCATTAGTAAATAAGTTAGGCGATAAAGCAAAAGAAGTATATCAAGAGTTATTAGAAGAATTCAATTGTTCATATGATCGAAGTGGATCTATTGGACGAAGATATGTTCGGATGGATGAAGTTGGAACACCATTATGCGTTACAGTTGACTTTGATACTCTTGAACAAAATGATGTAACTCTTCGAGATCGTGATACTGGTGCACAAGTTCGAGTTAAACTTGAGAATTTAAGTGAAAAAATAAGACAATTCTTTAAAGGAAAAAAGCTAGAAGAATTAGGAAATTTAATAAATACAAACTAATATAATCCCTATTAATGATAAAAAAAGGGGAGAGCACAAATAATTTTTTAATTCATATTGCTTTTATTTTTTTCTTAGTCTTAGGACTAGTGTTCATAATAGGTTCTGGTGGAGAAATAACTGGAAATTTAGTTGTTGATGTAGTTCAAGCTAAAACTAAATTGGGTGGAGCATTAAACTCAGCTGCATTTTTAAAAGATCAACAAGACATGAGTTTTTGTGTTGGAATAAATTCTGAAAATACTACTCCTACTTGGCTAAAAGCTACAACTGGACAATATGGTTGGAATGTCGAGGAGACAAAAGAATATTGTGCTGGTTTGAATTCTGAAGAATTAGTTGTAAAATTTAATGATTATAATTCTTTTTTAGAAACAATGAAATCATTCACTCCTTCATCATTACTTGCCGGTCGAGCAGGAGAAAAATTTTTCATATTAGAATCAAAATATGTTAAGAAGGGAGGAGATGTTGTTTGCGATCAAGAATTTAAAGAAAAGTATTGCAACTCTGCTATAACTGTTTATTCAAAAGAAGAATTAATACATGCCGACTTAATTTGTTGTGTGACTGATCTTTCTGAAGAACAACAAAATATCCTCAATCAACATCAAAAAGAAACTGGATTTGATAATGAACTTGCAAGTCAATCAAAAAAACCTGGATTTGTAGATGGAATAAAAAAATTAAGTTTAATCTTATTTTTAGCATTATTTGTGATGTTACTTGTTGTTGCGTTAGTTGTTCATCAAAAACACATAAAAAAAATTGAAAAATTAAGAAAATCACAAGAACTTCATGTACATCATAAAACCAAATTGATGAGTTTTATTGAAGATGCACAATCAAAAGGATACAATTCAGGAGATATTAGACAACATTTGTTGAAGCTTGGCTGGCAAGAAACAGCAATAAATCAAGCATTTATTGGGTTTCATAAACAAAAAAAACACTAAATATTCTATATTTATTTATAAATAAACCAAAAGTCTTTTAAAAATAAGCTTCTAAATTGGTTAAAAATTATAAAAAGTTGATAAAATGAAAATTAAAGAACTTGAACCAAAACAAGGAAATGTAGAAGTCCAAATCAAAATTAAAGAGATGGGCGATATAAGGGAATTTGAAAAATTCGGAAAAACTGGAAGAGTTGCAAATGCAATTGCGATGGATGAAACCGGAGAAATCAAATTAAGTCTGTGGAACGAACAAATTGATCAGATTAAAGCAGGAGATACTGTTCTTATCAAAAACGGTTACGTTAATGAATGGAAAGGAGAACTGCAATTAACTACGGGGAGAGCTGGATCAATGGAAGTTGTTAGTTCAGGAGACTCAGGAAGTCACATCTTAACTGATGATGAAAAAACTGAAGAAGAAATTCTCTATGAACAAAAAGAAACAGGCGGACATGTGATGACAAAAGACGAAAAAACAGAAGAAGAAGTCTTATGTGAAAAATCAGAAAAGCCCAGCATAG
This sequence comes from Candidatus Woesearchaeota archaeon, assembly GCA_018675335.1. Lineage (NCBI taxonomy): Archaea > Nanobdellati > Candidatus Woesearchaeota > Candidatus Woesearchaeota archaeon. Next base: position 272,249 of record JABGYH010000001.1, on the reverse strand, counting down.
AAGAAAGTGCAACATCTGACGAATTAGATATCGAAGAAGAAAAGATATAAATAGATCCTTTAAATTTTTATTTTTTATAATAAATTATTTTAATTTATCCGTTATTTTTGCGGTTTTAAATTAAATAATATTTTAAATTTTTAAATAAATAATAAACTTATTTAAAACATGTTATGAACTTATTTTAAAAATGGTTTAAACTTGTTTTAAAATTATTTCGATAAGGGGCAGTAGCTAAACCACAAAACTTTTAAAAAGTTTTGATACAAATAACTTGATACAACACTTTTATCGCGTTGTACGAACTGGTGATGTGAAATTCCAATTATAAATTATTTCGATAAGGGGCAGTAGCTCAACCTGGGACGGGACATTCTTCGTGGTGTTTCCGCAGGAAAGAGCACTAGACTGAAGATACCAATGATCTGAAAAGGCAACTATGTCTATGATTAGCAGAGATCTAGGTGTTCCGGGTTCAAATCCCGGCTGCCCCATTTTTTTTCTTTAAATGAGGTAAACAATTATAATTAATTAGCTAGTTTGTTATTTAATTATTAATAATTTTAATGGAGTTATTAGATTAATTTTAAAATGTTTACAACACTTGATTTACTTATAGAACAAGGAAAAGCAACATCTCTTGATGGGGGATATAATCATTGTTTTTTAGTTAGTTCTAACGGTTCAGAAATTACCTATAAAGTTTTAAGAAATATTCCCTTCAAAAAACGAATTCGTCAAGCAGAACTGAAATTACTTCACTTGGTTTTTTCTCAAATTCCCTCTCATGCATATATGTTGAGAAGTAAGGGGGGAGTTATTTCTAGGGAGGTTGAAACACTAAAGATTTGGAAAAGTCAAGGAATTCCATCTCCTCAAGTTTTAGATTATTCTGTTGATTCTATTGCTTGCTTACACATACCTGGACACGATTATGATCAAGTATTAAAAAAACCATTTGCAGATCAAACATTTACTAAATTAGTTGAAACAATTAGTGCAATAAGAAAATTAGCTTTTGATTTGGATGATCCTAATTTACTTCATCCTGATATGAGGCCTCATAATTTTGTATATTCTTCTGACTTTGATTTGGCGTATGCAATCGATCCTGGAATGCTAATTCGACAAGACTTAAGTGTTTCTGACGTTGATTCCCGAGTTAATTTGTTTTTTTGTTTTTCGATGTTGGCAGGAAATTATCCTGGCAAAGTTCGTTATGTGGAACAATTTTTAGATTCAATTGAGAAGCCGCAATTAGAACTAATGCGAGAATTAAATCAGCCACTTGGATTGGTTGTTGGAAGTTATTTAACGTTGCGTGAACGGGCAGGAAATTTTGTAAGGCAAAGACGGCCAACAACTTTGTTTGAAGATTATAATTCTAATGTTTTATTAGTTAATGATTTGATTAGAAATTGCGTTGATTAAGATTTTTTGATTTATTCAACTTCTTTTTTAGAATTAAGTTCATTACGCCTACGGAAAGTTTCTGCAATATCAATAAAATATTTTCCATCATCTAATCGGTAAATAATTGGATAATCTTTATTGAACAATTGAACCAAATCTAATTCAAATTTTCCAGGACCAGTAACTCTTATGCTCTCTAAATCAAGAACAATTGGACTTTCTTCGTCGCTAAAGCCTATCATATCAGAAACATCTTTTTCAATCTGCTTTTTATCATTATCAGTTAAGTTAGATGTGAATGTTTTTGCTTTTTCAATAGCTGATTTTTTAACAAAGAAAAATAGTCGAGAACCACAAACGCAGCCTTTAAGAATCTCACTAGCACCATCTTCATAAAATATGTTACAACGAACGCATTGATGTGGCATTGAGTATTTCCTCCTATCTTCTTCGTTTCTTGCCTTTTTTAGGCTTAGATTTAACTTCTTTAGTAAATAATTGAATTTTATTAGGATCTTTTTTAATTTCTTTAACTATTGATGCTGGACCAATAATTGTTAAACCGCTACGATCACCTAGCAGCATATTTACAAAACTCATTTTCAACTTTTTAAAAGTATCCATGTTTTGACTTTCAGGATAAATAACTGCAAGTTCAATACCTTTAAACTCTGCATTGATTTCTTCCATTGTAGTCTTGATTAATTCAGCTTCTTCAGACTTTTTCAAACGACCTTCTAATAGCACAATTTTATTTTCTTTAACACTATTCAAAATCTTTCTGATTCGTCCTAAGGAACTTAAGTTTTCAATCTCAATATATGGAATGAATTGTAATGTCAAACTCATTTTCAAATAAACCTCTTTTTCTAATTAGCTAGTACGAACATAGCTTCGTAAAATTCGTCAATGTTATTTCCTTTCTTTGCGGAAATTCCTACAACATCATATTGTGGAAATGCATTTTTGATTCTTTTTAAATCACTTCTTTTTAAATCTGTTTTGTTGCCTATAATTAAAACTGGAATATTTCTTGCAGCAAGATTTCCAATAATTGTGATATTAACTTGAGAATACGGATCTTTGGTGGAGTCTAATACTATGATTACGACATCCATGTTGTCTAACCATTTGATTGAATCAATAACTCCTCTGGTTGCTTCTTTAGCTCTTTTTTTTGCGTCATTATCTTTCATGCCTTTTTTTAAGAAATCTTCGTAATCAATTTTTGTTGCGATTCCTGGTGTGTCAACCAAAGAGAAAGAAAGTTCTTTATTTCCGCTTTTGATATTTATTTGTTCTTTAATTTGAATTTCTCGAGTTTCATGAGCCATTCCTGATACAACGCCCATGTCTTCACCTAACCAATCTTGGCAGATTCTATTTGCAAGAGTAGTTTTGCCTCCATTAGGTGGACCATAAAGACCTATCTTAAGCTGTTTTTTCTTCTTAAACATATTCTTTATGACTTTATTAATGAACTTTTTAACAAAATTAATCATGTAATCACCAGTTTTTTTATCAAAATTCCCTCTTTTTGAATTTTTTAAATTAACTTCTCAAATATTTAAATTGAAGATAAAATTAGAAGTATTTAAAGTTTTTGGGCTGGGAATTAATTGTAGTTTGAGTTGATTTGGATTTTAGTTGTTTGTTTGTTTATTTTTTTCTATTCATTTTATAGTAACTTTTAAATAATTTAAAAATAGTATATAAACCAATGGAAGAAATAATTCGTAAAGACATATTATTGATGCTTAAGGATGCACATCGGTTTCTATTAAAACAAAAGTCTGAAGAAATGAAAAAACTTAGTAGTTTAACTATTAATAATGCAAGTATTTTTCAAGATTTAGATTCGGTAAATTTGGCAGTAATTGTATATGCTGTTGCTAAACTTATGGAGCGAAGAACTCCTGAAGGATTTAATGATAAATTAGGCTCGCTCATTCATTCGTCAAAAGACTATTTATTTAATAAGGATTTTCATAATTATAATGCCACAATTAAAGAAATTGGGTTTTTAATTTCAACAGTTGATAAAAAAATTGAATTATATATTGATCAAGTACTTGAAAAATCACGAATAAAAAAAGGAAGTAAAATTCATCAACAAGGAATCAGTCTTGCAAGAACTGCGCAAATGTTGGGTATTGGAAGATGGGAACTTATGAATTATGTTGGAAAAACAAAAATTCATGATAAATTTTATGTTAAATCTGATGTTAAGAATAGACTTGATTTTGCAAGATCTTTATTTAACTGATGTTTGGCAAATGAATAAAATTTAGTCGTATTTCGAAAATAAATAAAATTTAAAAATAAACAAAAATGGTTATCCCTAAGATTTTTAAGAAAAACAGTAGCTCATTAATTTTTGATTCTGGTCCAATTATTAGCTTTGCCACTACTAATTTGCTTTGGCTTGTTGAAGAATTAAAAAAAATGTATCCTGGGAAATTTTACATTACTGATTCAGTAAAACGAGAATTAATTGATTATCCTCTCAAAACAAAGAAATTCAAATTTGAAGCATTACAAGTTCAATATTTGTTGAGAAATGAGGTGCTTGATGAAATTGAATCTGATGAAATACATAGATTGGGGAAAGAATTAGCACAAATTGCAAATACTACATTTAAGGCAAAGGGGAATTATTTGAAATTGTTTCATTGTGCTGAAATGGATGTTGTTGCAGCAGCAATAATTTTAAAATCTGATGCAATTGTCGTCGATGAAAGGGCAACAAGAGTTATTTTAGAAGATCCCAAAAAGTTAAGAGCTCATTTAGAAAAACAAATGAAATCTCCAGTTTCAATTAATCAAGAATCATTAAGTAAGTTTAAGGATTTGACTGAAAGTGTTAGGGTTCTTCGATCGATTGAACTTGCGATGGTTGGTTACGAAAAAGGAATTTTGGATAAATTTTTACTTCGAAGACCTGATGCATCACGACTACTCGTTGAATCAGTTTTATGGGGTATGAAATTGAATGGTTGCGCTATTTCTCGACGAGAAATAGATGAATTAATTAAGTTGGAACAGAAGCCAACATCTTGATATTTCTATTAATTTTTCATTTGATTTGTCTTTTGATTTTTTTAATTTTGAAGTAAGGGGTTGGTAAAAATTTGCTTTGTTTTTTCTATTTTCTAAGTTTCTCGACGATTCTCTGACGAGTAAAACCAAAACATTTAAATACTTACTAAACTCGAATTGAGTTAAATCATTTAAAAACTATTTAGGAATAATCCTTTATAGGAGGTTTAAAACAAAATGGCAACAAAAGTAGCAAAAGTGGGAATTAAAAAACAGCCAGGACTTCTCTATTTCGTAGATAAAGATGGAGATGTTAGCTGTGCAAAGATGGCTCGTGGTAAAACAAAGAGCAAAGCAAAGCCTAAAAAAGTAGCTAAAGTAGGTATCAAAAAAACATCAGGATTTTTGTACTTCATTGACAAACATGGAGACATTTCATGCGCTAAAATGGTAAGAGGCGGAACTAAGAAAAAATCCAAGAAAAAAGTAGTTAAAAAGAAACCAGTTAAGAAAAAAGTAGTAAAGAAAAAGGTTGTTAAGAAAAAAGTAGTTAAGAAAAAAGCTGCTAAAAAGCCTGCTGCTAAGAAAAAAGCTGCTAAAAAGCCTGCTGCTAAGAAAAAAGTAGTTAAGAAAAAAGCTGTTAAGAAAAAAGTAGTTAAGAAAAAGGTTGTTAAGAAAAAAGTAGTTAAGAAAAAAGCTGCTAAAAAGCCTGCTGCTAAGAAAAAACCAGCTAAAAAAAAGCGATAAGTCTTTAATTTTTTAACTTTTTTTTATTTCTTTTTCTTTTTTTTATTATTTGTATGCGTTGTATCCTTCTTATTTTGTTCTTGTTAATTTAAATAAATTATGCGTGAATTATGCGTGAATTATGTGTGTTATATTTTTTATCTCATTTATAAGCTATTAAACTCACTTATAAATGATGTATTAGCATTAAATAAATCTTTAAATAATCGTGAAATTTCTATATCTCAATCATGAAACAGATTAAAGGAAAAATTATTGGAGGCGAATTTGGCAGTCTTCGGGTAAGAAAAAAAAGTGATGTTTCTTTTCAAATAGGTGAACTTTTAATTGCAGAAAGTGGAACTTGGGAAAAACAAAAAACTTTGTTACAAGTTTATGATTTAACTTACGGTAGTCAGATATCTCCACAAAACTTAGAAATGATATCGGGCCTCAGACTTGAACAACAAGCAGATTTTAAAATATTTGACGAAGAACTAAGAAACTATACTTTGGCATATCTAAAACCATTATTATCTATTGGAGTTTCGGGAACTAAGTCTTGTAAGGACTTACCTGTTTTTTTTTCTGATGTTAGGACTGTTGTGGAAGATGATCTTAATTTTATTACAAAACCACAATCATCGTTATTTGTTGGCAATATCCGAAGTGGTAATGAAACACTCGACTTGCCAGTTTATTTGAGGGGGAAAGAGGTGCTTTCCCATCACGTTTTAGTTCCTGCAACAACGGGTCGTGGAAAAAGTAATTTAGTTAAAACTATGCTTTGGAGTGTTGTTGATCAAAATTATTGTGGGATGTTAGTTTTGGATCCGCATGATGAATATTATGGTAGAAATTCTAAAGGGCTTAAAGATCATCCTGCTGCTCGAAATGGAAATGTTATTTATTATACTCCAAAAAATATTCCTCCGGGAGGAAAAACTTTAGTTTTTAATTTAAAATTATTAAAACCAACTCATTTTAATGGTGTGATTTCATTTTCTGATGCGCAAAAACAAGCAATGAGTAGTTACTACAGGCAGTACAAAGAAAATTGGATTGAATCAATTATTCAAGAAAAACCCCTCGATGTTGATTTTTTAGATGCGACTATTGGAGTTTTAAAACGAAGATTAGTTGCGGTTCTTGGAATTAAATTTGATCAAACTAAGTTTTTAACTGATGGGATTTTTAGTTTTTCTAGTGGGGAGACAACTATACAAGATATTTCAAAAGAATTAGAGTTGGGTAAAATAGTGATTATTGATACTTCTAATTTTGTGGGGTCTCTTGAAATTTTAGTTGGTAGTTTACTTACGACTGAAATATTTAGAAAATATAAATATTATAAAACTAGAGGGATGTTGGATGAAAAACCGATTATTTCCGTAGTGCTCGAAGAAGCACCAAGAGTTCTCGGAAAAGAAGTATTAGAAAAAGGTACGAACATATTTGAAACAATCGCAAGGGAAGGTCGAAAGTTTAAAATTGGACTTCTCGCAATTACGCAATTACCCTCACTTATTCCTCGACAAATACTTGCAAATATGAATACTAAAATTATTTTAGGGATTGAGATGAAACCTGAGCGTCAGGCAATAATTGATAGTGCATCTCAAGATTTATCGCGAGATGATCGAAATATTGCATCTCTTGATTTAGGGGAAGCAATAATTACTAGCAATTTCACAAAATTTGCAATTCCAGTAAAAATTCCTCTTTTTGAAAAAATAGTCAAACAAACCATTATTGATGCAAAGGGTAGTGAGTATAGTAAACCTGCAACTTCTAATAATTTAAGTTTTGATGGTGTTGGAATTGTTGAAGAGGATATTTAAATGACTGAGCAGGATTATGATTCTAACTTATCTGCTACTTCGAGTTTGGAGTCTAAATCAAATCTTAAATTTGCACACCTCGCAGATTGTCATATTGGTGGGTGGAGAGAACAAAAACTTAGAGATTTAAATTTTAAATCATTTCAAAAAGCAATACAACTTTGTAAGGAAAATTCTGTCGATTTTATAATAATAAGTGGAGACTTATTTAATACTAGTTTTCCACCACTACATGAATTAAAAAAAACAGTAAAAGTTTTAAAAAACTTATTAGAAAATCAAATTCCTGTATATGTTGTTGCGGGAAGTCATGATTATAGTCCTAGTGGGAAAACCATACTTGATGTGTTAGAAGAAGCAGGACTAATTATTAATGTTTGTAAGGGTCAAATTATTGAAGGTAAATTAAAACTTAATTTTACTATTGATAAAAAAACTAAAGTAAAACTCACTGGAATGATCGGTAAGCGAGGAATGCTTGAAAAAACTTATTATGAGGGATTAGATACTGATTCGTTAATTTCTGAAACTGGATTTAAAATATTTTTATTTCATACTACAATTGATGAACTTAAACCCGCAGAATTAAGCAGGATGGAGGGATCTCCAGTATCATTACTACCTAAAGGATTTGATTATTATGCCGGAGGACACGTACATATAGTTGAAAAAAAATCATTAGATGGATACGCCAATCTTTGTTATCCTGGACCCACATTTCCAAATAGTTTTTCTGAACTTGAAAAATTAAAAACAGGTGGTTTTTATATTTATGATTCCGGAGTTGTTAGATGGCAAAATGTTGTTGTTTGCAATGTCGAAACTTTTTTTATTAATGGTGATTTGAAAACACCGACTGAAATTGAATCCGAAATATTTGATTTAATTAATTCTAAAGAATTTTATAATTCTCTTGTTTTATTTCGAGTTCAAGGTAAATTAAAAGAAGGAAGGCCAGGAGATGTAAATTGGAAAAAAATATTTGAGTTAGTTATTCAAAAAGGCGCCATATTTGTTTTAAAAAATGCTAATAAATTGGTTTCTAAAGAGTTTGAAGAAATAAAAGTTATTGAAGGAACAACTGAAGAAGTGGAAAATAAACTTATTTGTGAGCATGTAGGGCAACTAGATTTTCTTAGTGAATCATCCGAAAAACAATTAGTTAATGACTTAATTAATATTCTTCAAATCGAAAAAGAAGAAGGCGAAAAATCAACTGATTATGAAAATCGAGTTATTCGAGAAGCCAACATGGTAATTAATGAAAATTTATTTTAAGAGAATTTTTGATATTTGTTATGCGTTTTTAATTTTTTTAGAATTTGACTGGGTATTAATTTTTTTTAAAGTTCGTCAATAACAAGAGAAACTTCTTCACTGACTTTTATATTTTTAATTTCTGCAAATTTAATCCATTTAACTTCTTCCATATTTTCTCCCGGAATTAGTTCACTTGTTGAAGGATCAACTGAACATTCATAAACAACAACTTCACAATTTTTGTTTTCTTCTCTAAATTCTACAATTCCAAACTGTTGAAGAACTAATGGTTTTATTCCAGTTTGTTTAGTTGTTTCATTAATTGCAATTTCTTCTGGATTATTTTTTTCACTAAATGTTCCTGAAGGAAGTTCAAAATAGTCTTTATTTTTTTTTCTTACTAGGAGAAGTCCGTCATTTTTAAGGATGAGACATCCTGCTAATTGTTCACTTACCATTTACATTGTTAAAATAATTTGTTATTTAAAAATTTAACTAAAAAAATGTGTTTAAATGTGGTTTAAGAGGTTAAAACACGATTTAAAGTATATTTTATACAATATATTTTAATTGGTTTGAAGGCATTGGTTTAGAATTTTATTTTGTTAATTCTTCCATAACTTCATTAACTTTAGAAGGGGATGCTTGTCCTTTAGTTGCTTTCATAACTTTGCCAATAATTGAATTTATTGCCTTTTTATTGCCGTCTTTAAAATCTTGTATTGCTTTTGGATTTTCTTTTATTGCTTCTTCACAAATTTCTCTAATGAGTGATTCGTCAGAAACTGATTCTAAATTATGTTCTTTAACATATTCAGTTGGAGAGAATGGACTTTCTATGAGTTTTTCAAGAATTTCTCTTCCAGTAAGATCTGTAATTTTTTTTTCTTGAACTAGTGTTAGTAATTCTATGATTTGAGTTTCATCAGTTTTAATTTCTTCTAAAGATTTATTTTGAAGATTAAGAACTTTATTTAATTCATGGCGTAACCATTTAGCTGCAAGGATTGGGTCAACTTGTGTTGCGACTTTTTCAAAAAGTTCTGCAAGTGATTTTTCTTGTGCGAGAATATGTGCATCTTCTTTATTGATTTTAAAATCGTTTACGAATTTTTTTGATTTTTCAAAAGGAAGTTCTGGTAATTTTGATTTAATTTTGTTAATATACTCGTCTGTTAATGGGATTGCTACTAAATCTGGATCTAGGATGTACCCATAGTCTGCTTCAGTTTCTTTTGTTCGCATTCTAAACGTTAGTCCTTTATTTGAATCCCATGCTCGAGTGTCTTGAACGAATGCTTCTTTTTTTTCAAAAGCATTTTTTTGTCTATCAACTTCATAAAATAATGCGCGTTCAATTTCTTTAAACCCTGAAATATTTTTTACTTCAGACCTAACATAACCACTTTCTTTAATTGAAATATTCGCATCTGCTTTTACTATGCAATTTTCTGAATTAAAAATATTAAGATACTTAACAATTGCAATTAATGCGTTAAGAAAATCTCTTGCTTCTTCAGGAGACTGAATATCTGGTTCGGTTACGATTTCACACAGGGGGTTTCCTGACCTATTGTAATCAACTAACGTGAATGAACTGGTATCAATTGATCCTTGATGAATTAAAGATGCAGGATCTTCTTCAATGTGTACTCTGGTTATTCCAATTTTTTTCCCATTAGGTAATTGAAGAAAGCCATTTTCGCCTAGTGGAAGTTCATATTGCGTAATTTGATAATTTTTGGCAAGATCTGGATAAAAATAACTTTTTCTAGAAAATATTAAATTTTTTGAAATGTTGCAATTTAGTGCAAGTGCGAGTTTAGTTGAAAATTCTAAAACTTTTTTATTAAAAACTGGCTTTGAACCTGGATGACCTAAACAAATTGGACAAGTTCTTGTGTTTGGGTTTTCTTTATTATCTGAATTGGTTGTCTTTTTTTCTGGTTGACAGGGGCAACTGCAAAATAACTTAGTCTTTGTTGCAAGTTGGAGATGAATTTCGAGTCCAATTACTATTGGTGTTGTAAATTTCATAATAGAATTGTTTTAAGACTAAGTTTTTAAATCTTTTTGAAAAAAAATGGATCAAAAATGAGTATTTAAGAGGTAAATTTAAATATTATGTTTGATTGAGTCAGATATAGAATTAGAATATTTTTAATAATTGAGTTATTTTTATATTTTTAATAATTGATGGTTATATTTTTATAATTGAGGTGATTTATATGAGTTGGTTAAAAAGATTATTTACATGGGTTGCGCCTAATTCTAAATCGTTCAAAAATGAACTTTCAGCACAAGTACGTGTATTTGATAATATGCTTAGAAAATTTGATACTCAAAGTTCTAAATTAAAACGTTTAGAGCGAGATTTTAAAAGATTGTGGGACAAAAATAAGGGGAGTTTTGTTTTGATGCCTGCTGACCTTCATAGGTTAGAACAAATTGAACGAGAATCAATAACTGCGTTTGATAATATGGCTGAATCGTTAAAACAATTAGATGCTGCGGGCATAGAAGTTGTTGGAGATATTATAAGATATGCTGATGCAGTTCGTGGACGCGAAAATGATAAAGAAGCTAATGAATTTAACCGTGCAGTTGCAAGGCAAGGCGATGCTTTTCAAGATATGATGCGTTCAGAATTATGGAAAACAAAGCAGGAATTAGCTGAAGATCGAAAGAAAAGAAGAGTTGCATAACTAATTGTAATTTGATTGAATGTAATTAATATTTTTTTAAAATTTTATTTTGAGGTTATTAAAATGGGTTGGATAAAACGAGTATTGGGAAAATCAGAAGTTGATTTAAAAAAACATGAAAGACAATTAGGGTCATCTCTTGATTTGGTTGTTGATAAAGTAAAAAAATTGAAATCATTAGAGCGAGAGTTTAGACAAATTTGGGAAAAAAATAAACAATTTCCTGAACTCATATCTTTAAAAGATAAACAAAAATTAACTCACATAGATTCCCTGGCTATTCAAACATTTAATGATTTAAGTGATTGTTTAAGAAAGTTAGGTCTTACTAGTGAGAAGGTTATGGGGGATATGACTTCTTTTTTATTTTTAGTTAATGCGGGAGAGAAAGGACTTTTTGATCGAGCATTAAAAGCGGAAGAAGCAAAATGGCAGGCATTCACTCGAGATGAAACTGATTGGTGGGAGCGAGAAAAAAGAGAAGCTATTCGTGAACAACGAGAAAGATTTAGAAAAACGGGTTAATTTTTTGTATTTTTTAAAATTTTTTTAGAATATTTTTGTTGAGATATTTTTTTATTATTGAGATTATAATTATTATTCTGTTTTGTATGTTTATTGAACATATGTTTGTTTAAATTCTGGTGCTACCTCTAAAGTTGGATCTTGTTTTAGTGCTTCACTAATTGCTGCAACATAATGTCTTGATCTGGCGCAACCTCGTTCATATGCTTGTGCTGCAAGATGATCTAACTGTTTGTATTGATCAAGTTGCAAGAATTTTGCTCTTCCAAGTTTTGGTTTTTGTAATGCGCATAACGTGGTATATGCGATTACTTCTGAATAAACTCTTAATTTTGCTGCTGCAAGATCCGTATCAGAAGTTAAATCTTGATCTGGTAAAATTTCTTTAAAAATTTCAAGTTCTAAATCTGTGACTTCTTCAGGTGTTAAAATACATCTTGGGGGATTTGCGGTTCCTTCCAATAATGAGTTTATAGAATCATATAATTGTTCTTGAGGCATGAATGGATTGATGTTGTTTTTGTAATTTTCTTTTCGAACTCCTGACAAATATTTTTGAAGTGTTTTTTCAAATTCTGAACTAAATACATTAAATTGGGGCGGAGTTACAATTAATGTTGCGTCTTTTGAAGTGATTCCAATTAAAGAACTTGCAAGATTTGCCATGACTCTATACTGAACAACGTCTAATGCTAATTTTGTTAGAATGTCTGTTTGTGGATTTGGATTAAAAAATGGATCGTTTAATGGTACAATTGTTAATTTTTTTTGTTTAGCAACTGATTTTATTCTATTTGCGAATACTTCTTCAATTGAAGTTGGTTCATTTGAATCTGTGGTTTGGTCTGGATATAGATCAGAATGTGTAGAATCAATGAATAATAGTCCATGATTTGGTTCTTCGTTTAATAATTTTGCAGCAACAAATGCTTGAGCAAGCACTTTGTCCATTCCATAACACGCAAACCTTTTCATTTTACTTCCTCTAAACTATTTTGTTGAGAAAATTGCTGTTAATTGCAATTTAGTAAGTTTTAGTTAAATCTCCACTGTTTATTACTATATTATTAGAAATGTATTTATAAATGTTTCGCTTTTTACTACTAGAAAGTTGTTATTTTTCCTTTCCGATTTGGATTAATTTACCTTCACAAAAGTGATTTGTTGTTAATAGTGCACCTACTGGAAGTCCATTAGAATTGCCTGCAGGTACGTTTAAATGGGGTAATCCTGCCAAATTAGGAGAAACTGTCATGATATCTAGTTTATAATGTTCTAATGGGGAAAGTTTTTCAATTTCACTAAATTTTGGAGGGAGAATTGGTGAAGTTGGAGTTAAAAGTGAATCAAATTTCTTAAACATTTTTTGATATTCTTGAATGATTTTAGTTCTAACTTTTAGTGCGCGTAAATAATAAGCATCTCTAAATCCTGCCATTCGAGCAAAACTACCTAACATAATTCTTCTTTTAGTTTCTTCATTAAAATTTTTGGAACGAACTTTAGCAAAATATTCATTGAATCCTTCATTTGCATTAATTTTTCCTTCTGCACCATAACGCATGCCGCAATATTTAGAAAGATTAGTTGAAGCTTCACAACAAGCAAGAATATAATATGTTTCAATACCATATTTAATTGGCATTTCTAAAGAAATTTCTTCATATTCAATTCCTTGAGATTCAAGCATTTTTATGTAGTCCCATATTTTTTTACTAACTTCTGGTTGGATTCCTTCTCCAAATGCTTCTTTGATAATTCCAACTTTCATACCTTTAACTGGTTTTGTTAAATAATCAGAATAAGTTTCAGTTGGTTTATTTGATGAAGTTGAATCATTACAATCATTACCTGAAATTGTTTCTAGTAATAATGCACAATCTTCAATATATTTACTCATAGGTCCAATTTTGTCTAATGAATTTCCATAATCTAGAAGACCGTGTCTTGATACTCGCCCATAAGTTGGACATAACCCATATACTCCGCAAAAACTAGCAGGTTCTACAATTGATCCGCCGGTTGATTCTCCTAACGAAACATGTGCGAAGGGGGCTTTATTACTTATTCCTGCGCTTCCTCCAGAACTGCCACCGCAAGCTCTTGAAGGATCAATAGGATTTTTAGGAATTTTAAATCCAATACCCACATTAACTGCAAAACTTCCAAATCCAAATGCATCTTGAGCAGTTTTACCTAAAATAATTGCACCCTCATTAATTGATTTCTCGACGCAAGTTGCATTAAATGTAGGTTTATATCCTTTAAGAATTTTTGATCCTGCAGTTGTTTTCACACCCTTAACACAAATGGCATCTTTAATTGAAATTGGAACTCCGCATAATTTTAATTTAGAACTATTATTATTAGAATTATTTTCTTGTTTAATTTTTTTATTTAATTGTTCGGCTAAATTAATTGCAAGTTCTTCAGATATTGTATTAAAAAAATTATATTCACTATTGATTTGTTTAGTTTGTTCTAAAACTTTTTGAGTATGATTTACTACATCAATTTCTCCTGATTTAATTTTTTCTACAAGTTCTTTAATTTTCATTTTGATTGAACCCATGATTCTTTTTTTTGTTGAATGAATGTTAATAATTCTTTTGGATAATTGTTCATGATCATTTCATCAGTTAATCCTAATTCAGCCCAGTATTCGCTAAGAATAGCATCATCTCCAATTTCGTGTAAAAAATGCGCATCTGAATTAATTATGACTTTTTTATTATTTTGTTTTACTAGTTTAATCATTCTTTTCATTCGGTTAATGCATTCTCGTTCAGAGTTATTTTTTAATCTGATTAATGAAGATAAATTTAATTCCAATAAAACATTATTTTCAAATGCAGCTTCACAAATTTTATCTAAATCAATGGGGTAAATGAATGTTGTTGGATGTGTAAAAATGCTAATTGGATATTTTTTAAAACAATTAATTGCAGCCTCAGTATTTTTTTTTATACCCCAATCTTTTGATACGGTTGTTGGATGAATTCCTACTAGTAATATGTCTAAATGTTTTATAGTTTCGTTTGGTAAATCTATTGTGCCGTCTTGATTTATTATATTTGATTCACAACCCCATAAAACTTTCATTCCTTTAAATGTTTTAGGCGCTCTTTTACCTAAATTAAATGCGATTGCTTCACATGCGCCGTCAACAGTTGGGCCATGATCTGTGATTGCGATTATTTCCATTTTATTATCGCTAGCATAATTTAATGTTTCATAAAAACTGGCAAATGCGTGTCCACTATAAATTGTATGTAGATGTAAGTCAACTTTTAACATGTAATCACCGATTGTTTTGTGTTATTATTTTTATAATATTTTTATTATTATAATTTTTTTTGGGTGTTGATTTGATTTTAATTAACTATTCGTAAATTATATTGATTTTGGACCTTTAAAGTAACCATCTTTGTTATGAGTTGAATTTTTTAACGCGTCTTCTTGCGATAAACAAGGTTTTGGTATGTCTTCTCTAAGAATAGGTTCAAGAGGTATTGCATGTGCTGATACATCTGAGTCTGAAATGTCTGATACATCAATTTCAGTTACTTTATCAAATGCATTAAGAATACTTTTAAAATCCTCTGTGAATTTTATTATTTCTTCTTGGGTTAGATTGAGTCTTGAAACTGTTGCTACTCTTTTTATTAACTCTTCATTAATTTTTATTTCCATTTTGTTGTAATATTAAGAAAAAGCGTGATTTATATATCTTTTGATGAATAAATGGATCATTAAGTTAAATTTAAATGGATTTATTATTTAGATTTATTTACTTGATTATTCTTTAAGAATGAATGTTCCAATAATTAATAAAATTCCTGATACTAAGTACATGGTGTAATTAATGAATGGAGAATAAGTTAATTCGAATGTGATTGCTCCCACTCTGCTGAGTGTTGGTATTGAAATCATAAGTATAATTAAACCTCCCACAATTATGCTAACATATTGTAAAACTGGAGTATCTTCTTTAAACCCATCTATAATTAATGTTTTTCCAGATAAAATAACGCTGCCTGTAAGAGCATATTTAAGAATTGGCCATTCAACAACATTGAATCCAATAATTTGAAAATTATGCAGTAAGGGAATTATTCCAAAACTAATTAAAAATCCTCCATGAATAAAATGGCGAATCATTTTTGGAAGTGCAAATGTTGCTATAATTAAAAAAGAAATAATGACTGCAAGAATATTAGTTACTAATGGACTAATAATAATATTTTCACTCATTTTATTAATTATAATTAAATAATATTTAAAAGATTATCTAAAATAAGACAAAAAAAATAAAAAATTTAAGATTTTTTGTTATTGGGTGTCGTCGAAATTTAAATTGTTTATTTGGTTTCTTCTTTTTTCTTTTCAACTAAGTCAAGCTTAATGTGGATCTCTTTAAGTTGTTCTGATACAACAATATTTGGAGAGTTATCCATTAGACATTGAGCATTCTTATTTTTTGGGAATGCAATAACTTCTCTAATATCTTGTTCTCCACACATTAACGCTACAAGTCTATCAAATCCAATAGCAAAACCGCCATGAGGTGGTGCGCCATATTTGAAAGCTTCAAGTAAAAAACCAAATTTGTTTTCAAGTTCTTCTTTTCCAATACCCATTACATCCATAACTTTTTCTTGAATATCTGATCTATATATTCTAAGAGAACCGGATGCAAGCTCAACACCATTCAAAACTAAATCATATAGTGATGCGCGAACTTTACCTGGATCTGTGTCTAACAATGGCAAATCTTCTTCATACGGCATGGTAAACATATGATGACATGGTGACCACCGTTCGTTATCCGCGTCCCATTCAAATAATGGAAATTCAGTAACCCAACAAAATTTAAATTCAGCAGGATCAAATAAATTAAGATCTTCACCTAATTTTAGTCTAAGTTTCCATAATAAAAAATTCGCATTTTTGAATTTTCCACCCACCATAAAAATTGTTGAATCGTTTTTTGCATCGATTTTTTCAATTAATTTTTTTTGTAAGTCTTCACTAAAAAACTTAGCGCTGCTTCCTTCAAGTTTACCATCTTTAACTTTTAACCAAACTAAACCTTTTCCGCCGAGTTTTTGAATAAAATCAGTATATGCATCAATTTCTTTTCGACTAAAATCTTTGTTTGGATTGACGCATTTAACAACTCCTCCTTGATCAATGATTGACTTTAGAATTCCAAAATCAGACTCTTTAGCAATTTCAGTAATGTCGTTAAGGAATAAATCAAATCTAATATCTGGTTTATCACAACCATACTTAGCCATAGATTCATCATAACTAATTCTTGGAATTGGTAGTTCTAACTTATAGTCAATAGCTTTTTTCATGATCTTTTGAAGTAATTCTTCTCCAATTTGGTAAATATCTTCAAGTTCTGGAAAACTCATTTCAATATCTATTTGAGTAAACTCTGGTTGACGATCTGCACGCAAATCTTCATCTCTTAAACAAACAGGTAGTTGAAAATATCTATCAAATCCTGCAACCATTAACAATTGTTTATACAACTGAGGTGACTGAGGCAAGGCATAAAATTTTCCTGGATTTACTCTGCTAGGAACAACATAATCTCTTGCACCTTCCGGAGTTGACCTGACTAATAGAGGAGTTAAAATTTCTAAAAAACCTTTACTATTAAGATATTCTCTTGTTGCCAGTGCTGCGTCATGTCTTACTTTTATTCTGTGTTGCATAATTGGTCTTCTTAAATCTAAATACCTATACTTCATACGCATTTCTTCAGATGCTGCTTTTCTATCATCAATTTCAATAGGTGGCACTTCTGATTTATTTAGAATAATTAAGTCAGTAACTTCAACTTCAACTTCTCCCGTAATTAAATTAGGATTAATCATGCCTTCTTTACGCGGAATAACTTTTCCTTTAATTTCAATAACCCATTCACGTCGTAGACTTTCTGCAAGTTCAAACATATTTGAATTATCAGGATTAAAAACAACTTGAGTAAGTCCATAACGATCACGCATATCAATAAAAATAATTCCACCATGATCTCTTCGGGAGTCAACCCATCCTTGTAAACAAACAGTTTTTTCGATCTCTTCAGATCTCAATTCACCACATGTGTGTGTTCTTTTCATAAAATCACCTTTTAATTCGTTTTTAATCCTTGAATTGTAAAAATTGTAATTTAATTACTTGTTGTAAAATTAATTCATTATTTTATTTTTTATTAAATGAACCAGTCCATATCCTATTATGCTCCCAAGGGAATATGTAATTAAAGTACTTAAAATAATAACTGTTAATGTAAGAAAAATATGTGATCCACTTAAACTAACATCCATCATTAGTGGATAAATAACTGATAAATTAATTAAACTCCAAACAGAGTGAGTTAATGCGGATATTAGTCCTGCATAAAGAGATTGAATCAAAATTCCTTTTTTGTATGTTAGCGCACCTGAAAAAATTCCTCCTAAAATAAATGCAACAAAGTTTGGAATTCCTATACTTGATCTAAAAAAAACAAAAGTAGATACTAATAACAATCCAAATATTCCACCAAACACCCCAATTCTAATAATTCTTCCTTTGTTTAATTTAGGTTTTTCAAATTTGGTTTTTTGGTTTTTATGGTCTTTTTCGCCCTTCTTAGACAATCTCATCCTTTCCCATTTAAACCCGAATCTTTATAAATTTTACCTTAATCAAATAGAACAATTAACTTTTTAAGGAAAGGGAGTTATTTTTTTAATATTAAATAAATAATGATATTTGTTTAATTGTTGAGCGTATTTGTTTAATTGCTAAAGATTATTGAATAATAAATGATCTTGGTTGAATAAATAATGAATTGAAAAATAAATGTTGAAATAGAAAATGAATTTTAAACTACTAAATCAAGAAGGAAAAGCAAGACTTGGAGAACTTAATACTGCGCATGGGACTGTTCAAACGCCCTTTTTTATGCCTGTTGCTACAAAACTTACTGTAAAACATATTTCTCCTTTTGAACTTAAATCGATGGGGCATAATGCCTGTATTTCTAATACTTATGTTTTATTCTTAAAACCGGGGCGAGACCTCATAAAAAAAGCCAAAGGAATTCATAAGTTTATGAGTTATGACAAAACTATGTTTACTGATTCAGGGGGATTTCAAATGGTAAATAGTTCTTTGGTTGGAGGAATAACTGACAAAGGAGTTACGTTTAAAGATCCATTTTCTAACAGAACTCATTTTTTAAGACCTGAAGATATAATGCATATAGAACGAGAGTTAGGATCAGATGTTGCTATGTGTCTTGATCATATGCCTGAAGTTAGAAGTTGTAAGGAAAAAATTGTAGAATCTGTAACTCGAACCATTGACTGGGCGAAAAGATGTAAGAAAGTACATGATGGAAAAAGCATATATGGACAAAAACAATTATTGTTCGGTATTGCACAAGGTGGTTTATTTAAAGATTTAAGAGAAAAAAGTGGGAAAGCAATAAATGAATTAGACTTTGATGGAAATGCCATAGGTGGTCTTGCACTTGGTGAAACAAGAAAAGAAATGCATCAAGCAATAAAATGGCAAATTCCTTTTTTAAGCGAAAAAAAACCTAGGTATGTAATGGGACTTGGAACGCCTCAAGATATAATTGAAGCAGTAAGTTCTGGAGTTGATTGTTTTGATAGTATATACCCAACACAAAATGCAAGACATTGTAATATATTTACTCAGAATGGAATGATTAGATTAAATAAGGGATTGTATCGAGAAGATTTTGGACCACTTGATCCTGATTGTGATTGTTATGTGTGTAAAAATTTTAGTAGGGCATTTTTATATCATTTATCTCGGAGTGATGAGTGGACACATCATAGATATTTAAGTTATCATAATGTTTATTTTATGTCAAAATTCATGGAAAAAATAAGACTTGCAATTAAAGAAAATAGATTTGAACAATATAAAAAAGAATTTTTAAATGGTTTTTGCAAAACTTCCTCTGATTAAAATATCCTCGAAGTATGCTAGTTTTTTTGAAATTTCGATACGCAATTTAATTATTTTTTCTAAACGATTGTCAAATTTCTCGTGATTTAAGTGGATGTGTTCGTCATGTTTTATTTGTCTTAATTCTTTTTCTAATTTTTTAAGGTCGTCTCGCAGATGAATGTGCGCGTGAGTAGTTGAATGTTTCTCTCTTTTCTCTTCTGTTTCAACAATGTGAATTTCTTTTTTTAATACTTCTCTAAGGTACAACATATTATTAATTTCATGTTCAATTCTAATTGATTGTTCAAAGTTTTTAGAATGCTTTTTGTTGTGACCTAATTTGTGATTAATTCTTGATATTTCAAAATCTGAAAATGCTAAAACCCAACTGTGGGGAATTTTAATTGATTTATGTTTTGGAACTAAAGAAAAATTAGGTGTTTTGATGTGTGCTAGTTCAATTAAACCACAGTAAGCTAAAATAATTCTGCAAAGATTATGTTCTTGAATAACATTATATTTTTTAATTGTGAAATGTTGATTTTTAGACGTGAATAAATAATGTGCAAACCAATTAGATGCAATAAATAAGGCAGTTCTAGTTCTTATTTTACTTGTACGAATAGAGTCATTTGTGATCATTATCTTGCCGACTCTACCTTTTATTATTTTTTCTTGGTCATTTGGAGATAAATTCCATAAATAAACTAAACTATTTCTTTTAACAGTAATTTCAGAAAGCCTGGGATATAATTCTTCTAGTTTAACCTGTAAATTATGTTTTTTATTAAATTCGTTATAAATAATCTTTAAAGCACTATGGATTTCTATTAGGAACATATTTTTAGCAGGATTTTTTATGTGCTTGTTAATTTTTTTAATTTGTCTAAATTTATCTTTAGCAACTTTAGTTTTTTGTTTTTTTAGTGCAATTTTTGCAGTTTCTTCTAGAATGTCTCTTCTATTAATATCAACTTTGCGCATGCTAAATAAGATTAAACTAACTTCTAATAAATAATCTAGAAAGAAAATGGTAGTTAAACCTGCAAAAGTCCAAAATAATAAAAAAACTAAATCTTCCATATTACCTCTTTTTGATGTTTTGTTAAAACTATTATTTTTAAAATAATGATTAATTAATACCTTGTTGTATTATTAGAGTATATAAAGGTTAATGTTTTTAAAAGTTCTTTTTTTAATTTACAATTTAATTAAGTTATTTGCTAAACCGTTTTTTTATTTAGTTTTTTTTAGTGTGAGATATTTAGAAAGAAATAAATACTTAATAATTCAGTTTAGTGTTTATGGGAAATATTGTTACTTTTACTGATCAATGGATTGAACAAAAGATGAAGCGAAATTGTGCTGCAGTAATTAAATTACTTAAATTTTTAGTTAAATCTATGGGATCTCAATTACAACGAGTAAAGTTTTCAGTATATTTTCAAAATAAACATTCAACTCCTGAGTTGTTGGGTGATTTACTCTCGAGAAATCTTAAAAAAACAAAACATTCACAGTTTCAGTATCGTTTTTTTTTGAATAGTATGAAAAATAGACTCTCTGGAATTCAATCTAATTTTGGTTTTTTAAATTTTTTAAAAGAGCAAGGACACGAAGTTAGATCTGCAGATCTTCCTGAAATTAATCAGCTTATGCGAGCGTTTCATAAATTTTCGTTAACTCCTATAATTGAACATTTTGAATTATTGATAGATTATTTGGAACGATTAAGTGTACTTTTGGATGAACAAGTGAGATTATTAGAATTTTTATTAACTAAACATGAAACTGATTTGGTTCATGAATTAAAAGAATTAGATCAATTAGATGTGGTATTGGCTGAAGAAGTAAAGTTGTTTGAAGAATTTGTTAGAAATATTCCCTTTTCAGATGAAAGTCTTAAAAAATATAATAAAGGATTTAATCGTGCTACACTCCATATACGAAATATTTTTGTGGGTTTTAATCAACATGTAGGTGATGAATGGAAAAAAAATACTGAGCAAGCGGGGAGAGTTGAAAAAGCATTTGTTGCAATAAAATTTATGCTTGGTGCTGGATTTTTTATTTATAAATTTCAAAGAACCCTTGGAGAAATTTGTTTTAAACAAAGTAAAAACTGGTTAGGTAGATTGATTGAACAACGACGAGAATCTCGAAGACTTAATGAGACAACTGCGTTAGAAAAAAATGCGGATAAAGCCGTTGAAGATGGTAGTGCTAATGTGTTTGCATCTTTTTTAAAAACTGCGGCCAATGCGTATTCTGATTAAATAATTTGCTTAAATGTGTGAATTATTTAATTTTGGACCTTCTTAACTTTTTACTCTGAACTTAATTTCCAACAAATAAGAGTTAATGCTTCAATAAATTTATGATACTCTTTTTCTTTAATATGTTCATTTGCAATATGCGCTTGATTGTTATTTCCAAATCCCCAACCAATTGCAGGAATTCCTGAGATATTTAGCCATTTAGCAAATGTTGCACCACTAATTCCATTAAGACTAGCTTTTATGTTTAATTCTTTATTTAACAGATTAAGCATGATTTGAACTTCTTTACTTTTTGGATTAATTTCATGAGGTTTTGCGTCGGCAAGAACTTCAAATTTAAATTTTCCATTTTTTCCTTTTTGTTCAAGCGGTAAAGATATTTTTTTAATTTCAGCAATTATTTTATTTTTTGTTTGAGAAGGAATATATCTGATATTTAGAATAGTTTCGCAATGAGCTGCCACCATATTTGCTGCGTCTCCCCCTAAAATTGTACCAAAATTAATTGTTGGTTTTGACAAATATTTGTGAGATTTGTGTTTAAGAGTATAATTTTTTAGTTTTTGGATTAGTTCAGTTAATAATATGATTGCATTGATTCCTTCATCCGGCGTTGATCCATGAGCTGATTTACCAAGTGCAGTAATTTTAAGATTGATAATTCCTTTTTCTGCAATATCTAAAATTTTCATATTTCCTGCAATATCTGGAACAATTGTGAAATCTGCAGTAATTAATTTTTTTTCTAATAAATATTCAATACCTGCATTACTTGTGCCACCAGTTTCTTCATCAGACACGCATGCAAGTAAAATTTGATGTTTAAGTTTTGACTCATATTGCTTTAAAAATTTTAAAGTCATAAGAGCTGCTCCGAGAGGCCCTTTATTGTCAGATGTTCCCCTTCCATAAATTTTTCCATTTTTAATTGTAGCTTTAAATGGGGGAGTATTCCAATTATCTCCTGCAGGAACAACATCTGTATGAAGAACAAGAAGAATTTTTTTAATTTTTTCTTTACTTTTTTTTGGAATATTTGATTTGTTACCTTGTTTTGGATCTGGACCGAGGTATCCAATAATATTTGGTCTATTTTTAGTTTTAGGATTGCAAATTATTTGGTATTTTATTTTGTTTTTTTGAAAAAATTCTTTAATTATATTGACTGCTAAAATTTCATTACCAGGAGGATTGTCTGTTTTTGCAGCAATTAGTTTACTTAGAATAGTTATGCTTTCTTTTTTGGAGTT
The DNA here is from genome assembly GCA_018675335.1 of Candidatus Woesearchaeota archaeon. Classification (NCBI taxonomy): domain Archaea; kingdom Nanobdellati; phylum Candidatus Woesearchaeota; species Candidatus Woesearchaeota archaeon. Next base: position 249,225 of record JABGYH010000001.1, on the reverse strand, counting down.
ATTTGTGAATTTTTTAATTTTATTTTTCATTTTGGTTTGGTCCTGGAGCTTTTTTTTATGTTTTTTTTTTGAATTGTTATTGGTTTTATTTATTTGAATTCAATAAGTATATTGATTCTATGAATTTGATGTGCAATAGTTGTTAATAATTCTTTTGTACTATCTAATTTTTCTTTAAGTATATTATTTGAGTCAGTATTATTTGTGTGTTGGTCATTATGTTGGTTTAATGACTTAAACAATTCGCGTAATTGATTAATATTTGTTTGTAATAATTCACTTTCTCTATGTGCTGATTGTTTCCCAACTTTTAAAATTAATTCTTCATCGGTTTCTAATAATTTAATTAATTCAGTTCCTTTTTTAATTAAGTGTTCTATATGGTGTTGTCTTGCAAGAGATAGTTTATGTATTTTTTGAGGAGTTCCATTTAATCTTTCTTCTCTTAGTAATTCACGTTCAATTTGTTCAATTTCCTCAGTTTCGATATGCATTAGCGTTCTATGTTTTTCTTCAATTCTTTCTTTTTTATGGAAGACATGAACTAAATCAACAGTTTCTTTTGATTGCAACTCAAGAAATTTACTCAAACCTGCAATTTTAAGAGTATCAGTAAAAATTCGTCTCATTTTACCTGTTTTTAATATATTTCCTTTGTAATGAAATATTTTAATTACATCTTCATTTCCTTGGCGAGAACAAAAATAAAGATTAAACCACCATGCAGCACTCATTGCGGCAGTTTTTATTCGATCTTCATGTTTCCAAATTGCGCCGCGATTAACTAAAATTTCTCCAACATCCCCTGTTAGAATTTTATTTCGAGAATTAGGTTTGATGTAATATACGCTAAACAAATAAATTGGTCTATCAGTTATTACGACTTGATCATGTGATGGGTAAGATCTTGGAAGTTTTATTCCTTTTTTATCAAATGAATCATATATTTTGTTTAGAAATGTGTGAGTGAGTGTTTGAAAATCTGAATTTATTTTTTCTTCTTCGGGTTTTATTGCATGTTTGTGATATTTACGTTTGATTACTTCAAAAATAATTAATGCAATTATTGCTAAAACTAGTACGTGCATTAAAGAACCAATTAATTCTAGGTTGGCAATATCTTGTAGGAATCTACCCCAATCAAAATTCATTTACTATCCTCTTTTGAATTATTATTGTTTTTTTATTACTGAATTTAGTAATTTGTTAAATTTTTTAATTATTGTTTATTTTCTTGTTTTTATTTTAAATTTAATGTGTTTTAGATTTTATCTGTCATTTTTAAATTCAAAACTAAATCTTCAAGTTTTTTAAGATCATATTTAACAGAATCAAACTTTTTTCTAAGTTCTCCACCTGAAAAGTCAAACTGCATAAGTTCATCATATAATTCAGAAACAAAATCTTTAATTTCAACAGACTCTGCATAATCTTCTTTTATTGCGCAATTAAAAGCTCGTCTAACAAGCTCGCCTGTTAAGTCAATTAAACCTAATAAATAATGATCTGGTTCAAATTTTAATTCAGAATTTGTGGGAATTCTTTTGTTTTTTACATATTCATAAAAACAAACTGCTTCAACATATTCTTGAATTGCAACTTTATATGATCCCGCATACTTTAGTTGGGGAAGTTTTATTGCATTGTTTAAATTTTTCAATTTTTTAGTCATGACTGCGATATCTTTTTTTGCAATTGAAAGATTATTTCTATGAACTGAATAAATTACTTTTTTTGACATTTTAACAATATCTCTTCCTTGAGAAATTGCGATATCTCTGTTCTTTTCAAATTTTTCAATTTGAGCTTTAATTTTTGACAAATCTTTTTTATCTAACATCGGATCACCACTCTATTAATTTAAGTTATTTTTTATTTAAGTTATTTTTTAATTATATTTGGTTAAATTTATTGTTATTATTTTTGATATGTGTTTTTTATTTGTTTATTTTTTTGTTAATTATTTGTCTATTTTGTTTTTATTTTTATTTTATTTTTTTAGTTTTATTTTTAAGAAAAGTTTATAAATCATTTAAAAACATACTTTTTATATAAATATTACGAAATATTTTTATATTAAATTGTTTTTAAACTCTATAAGTGGGTTAAATATGGTGAAAAGAGGAGAACGATTAGGTACGTTACTACTAGTCTTAGTTTTATTTTCTATTTTATTGTCTTCTGTTGTTTATTCTGTTGATGTTGATTCGGAAGTCATAACCCAATTAGATCTTAAAGATGAAGTTGAAGTCATTGTAGTTTTAACTGATGAGGGTTTAGCAGGGACGGAATCTATTGAGGAGATTGTTCAAAAAATATCTGATAAAGGAATTAATGATTTTTCAGATAAATCTCAAGATCAAATCGATCAAGAATTACAATTGATGCGAAAAGATCTGGATTTAGAATTAGATAAAAGAAGTCAAGAAGTAAAAGCAATACAAAAAGAAGTTCTTAAGGATCTCGATGCTAAAGATGAATCTGTTGAAGTTATCCCTGAAAAGTATGATGGCGAAGAAAAGATTATTGAATTTAAAGAAAAAACTAATCAAGATGATAATTTTGCATTAAAACTTACTAAAGGAACATTAACTGAGAAGATTGAATTAAACGCACCAGTTGAGTTAAGCCAAGAAGATGATTCAAAAAAATCCAATGTTGTTGTAGATCAAAAAAATGAACTGGTAAATTCATTTTCTGGAAAAGTAACTAAAGCAGGACTTGAAAAATTAAAAAATCATAATTTAGTTGAAAAAGTAATATACAATAAAGCGTTTTTATCAACTCAATTAACAGATAGTGTTGATTTGATTAATGCAACTCCAGTTTGGGATTTAGCACTTGAACAAACTCAAATAAAAGGAAGTGGTGAAACAGTTTGTGTTATTGATACTGGAATAGATTATACTCATGACGCGTTAGGTGGGTGTGATATCGAAACTGTTACTTTAACTGGAAGTCAAGAAGTTCATTCACTCGAATCAGATCATCCTTATTCTCATCAATCAAATTTAATGTGGCAAATTAATAAATCTGGTTTTACTAATATTTCTGTACATTTTACTTATCTTGATTTGGAGCCGGGATATGATTATGTAAAAATATATGATGGAGAGGGAACTCTTGTAAAATCATATACTGGGGAGCATGAAGATGTTTGGACTCCTCATGTTGAGGGAGATACTCTGTTTGTAGAATTAACATCTGATGAAGCAGTAAATGCTGATGGATTTGTGATTAATTTAGTTCGTGATGGAACGGTTGCAATTGATTATAATTGGAGTGGTTGTAAAGTTTTAGCAGGGTATGATTTTAGAAATAAAGATGAAAATCCTATGGATGATAATGGCCATGGAACTCATTGTGCAGGAATTGTAGCCTCAGAAGATGAAACATATATGGGTGTTGCGCCAGATGCAAATTTAGTTGCATTAAAAGTTCTTCCTTCAAGTGGGAATGGTGGGACTGTTGGAGATTTAGACTCTGCAATTGAATGGTGTGTTAATAATGCTGCAGAATATAATATTTCAGTAATTACTATGAGTCTGGGTGGTTTAAAATATGCTAATTCTTGTGACTCTGAACTTGCATTTGCATCTACAGTTCAAGTAGTAAGTTTAGCAAAAGCTGCAGGGATAACTGTTTTTGCAGCATCTGGAAATGATAATTATGATGATGGAATTTCTTATCCTGCATGTTTATCTGATGTAATTTCAATTGGAAATACTAACAAAGATGATGAAGTACATACTGGTGGTGGTGGATCTAACAGCGCAAATATTTTAGATTTACTTGCGCCTGGAACTTCAATAAGGTCAACATACTTAAATGGGGGATTTTCAACTTTAAGTGGTACTAGTATGGCAACACCTCACGTTGCAGGAGCTGCAGCTCTTATGAAACAATTTGGCAGATTACAAGGAACAATAAACATGACGCCTACGGTTATTAAAGATACTTTTAATTCTACTGGGGCTGGAATTGTTGATTCCCGAAATGGACTTAATAAATCAAGAATAAATGTTTTAACTGCATTACTTTCGTTAGATAATGTCCCTCCGTTATTTATTGATCCACAAACAACAGATGATTCTCCAGTTATTGGTGAAGAAGTTAATTTTACAATTACAGTTCATGATTTAAACTTGCAAAAATATGTTTTTTCTTGGAATGAATCAGGTGAGTGGGTTAATGATAGTGAACAAATAATTAGTGGGAGTGAAACTACTTTATTCTCAACAAAAACAATTAGCTTGGAAGATGGAACTATTGGGTGGAGATATCATGCACAAGATTTAACTGGAGCATGGCTTGCATCAAATATTTCAACAATTAAAGTTAATACTAAACCGATATTTCTCGAATTAAATATTGATTCTTCAGATTTGCTTAATAGAACAAATGGATCTTTAATATTTGATTATGAATATTTAGATAATGAAACTGATTCGATAACTGATTCTTATGCAAAATGGTATTTAAATAATTCTGAACAAGTTAGTTTAGAAAACAGTTCATCTATTTTATTTGGAAATACCACCAAAGCGGATGTTTGGACATTAAGTTTAAAATTATTTGATGGAGATTTTTGGAGTGAATGGCAAAATGCAACAATTACAATTGAAAATGCTGCTCCGCAAATAGCAACATTAAGTGATATTATTTTTTCAGATGATTCAATATATGAATTAAATTTAAGTGGTGCAGTAAGTGATTTAGATGAAGACTCAATGGTTATTAGTTCATCCACTCCTGCGAATGTTACTGTAGTTATTAATCAAACAAATAAATTAGTTTCATTTACTCCGCAAGCAAATTTTTCAGGAATAAATACAATACAATTTAATGTAACTGACGGAGAAATAATAACTCAAAGTAATGTTGTAACAATTAATGTAACTGATAATAATACTCCTCCTGTAGCAACACTCATACCTAATCAAAGTTGGTCTCAAAATGAAAACTTAACACTTAATTTATCATTATACTTTACTGATGTTGATGGCGGAATTGTGAGTTATAGTAGTTCTGCAGTATCTAATATAACTATTGCAATAAATGATGATACTGGAATTGCAACTCTTAACCCTGACTCAGAATTTATTGGTGCTCGCGAAGTAATATTTTATGCACAAGATAATAAAGGACAACAAACAGGTTCAAACTTAGTTGTGTTAACTTTGTTAGATGGCACTGCTCCCGTTGTAAATTTGTTTAGTCCAATTAATAATTCTAATAGTTCTGCAGTACCAATTACATTTAATTTTTCAGTAAGTGATAATTACGCTTCAAGTTTAAATTGTAGTTTGTTTGTGAATGATTCTAATTCAGGACAAAGTGTTATTGCAACAACTACCGGATATAATCAAATAAATAATACTCTAGCAACTGGAAATTATAATTGGGCAATAAATTGCAGTGATGGAATAAATTCAGGAATTAGTTCTGATAATATTATTAATGTAGATCGAACAGCTCCAGTTGTAACATTAATTAGTCCTGCTAATTTAACTAGGTTATCTTCTGATACTACTGATATCACTTTTAAATTTACTGATTCTTCTGCTACTGCTAATTGTAGCTTATATGTTGGAACGACGAAGGAAGTAACAAATGCTAGTGTATTAAATAATACTAATACTACTTTTGAAGATGTCGAAATTGACTCTGATGGACTCATAACTTGGAATGTAACTTGTGAAGATATTCAAGGAAATTCTGGAGGAAAATCAAGTAAATTATATGTTCCAGAATCATTTGAAACTCAACCTGGACTCATATTTGTTGAAGATATTCCTAGAACCATACCTGCAGTAGATGATTTAACTTTAACTGTTCGTTTAAAAGATACTATTTTAGGCGATATTAATACTTCCTTTTTTGATGTGAATCCCACTAGTGTTGCAACATCTTCTGCTAATGAATTTCCTGCAGTTGATATTGATAAATTTGTACGAATTGAGTCAAGTTCAACAGTTGATGAAAATATCGATTGGGCTTATTTTGAAATTGAATATTCTAATTCAGACCTTGATGATGACATAAATGAAAGTTCAATTAAAATTTATTATGCAAATGAAACTAGTGGGGAATGGCAATTAGAAGAAAATAGTGGAGTTAATACAACTGAAAATTATGCTTGGGCAAATGTCACTCATTTTTCTGTTTTTACTCTTGGTGCTAGTGAAGATGATGATTCAGATGATTCTGACGATGATTCTTCTGCGGGGGCAGGTGGTGCGGGGACAGGATCTGCAGATACAACTAGTGATACAATAAACATTGTTCCTACTCCTGGTGGTGCCACTGTAACTGTTGTAAAAGATAAAGTTTTAAATTTAGTATTGTCTGATGGGACATATTCGTTTACAGTAATATCTGTTAGTGCAACAAAAGCATATTTGAAATCAGTATCTAAAAATAAAGTTGTAGTATTATATTTGAATACTCCAATTGGATTTGATGTTGGAACTGATGGGCAAAATGATATTACTTTTATTTTAACTGCTCTTGCAAGTGGCCAGGCAACAATTAAAACCAAATTAGGCGATGCAACAATTAATTCTTTAAGCAGTCAAACCGAATCTAATTCGAGTAATTCAAGTTCAACCACTCAAGCTTCAAGTTCAACTACTAATAAAGATGGATCTCCTGCGTTAAGTGCATCTGGAGAATCTAAATCTGCAACTCCTACAACGAAAGGAAAACAAGTTAATCATTTTAAACCAGATGAGATCTCAGGCAATGCAGTAAAAGATGAGAAAGAAGATTTAAATTCAAAAGAAAAAAACGAAACTGAGAAAAAAGAAGAAAAACCTAAAAAAGATATTATGGGCATTTTTGCGGGTAAAAATATTTGGTATTTTTTAATTGGGTTTATGTTAATAGTATTTGTTGTTGCTATTGATTTATTCGCATTATCAGGGCCAAAGAAGCCTAAAGGTCCAGGTAAGAGTGGCAATAGTTCTCGACGAAGTAAGGTTTCTTCTGTATCTGTAACTAAATCTCCAAATAATATTTCTGCTGTAAATTCTAATCCTTCTAATAGTGTTAGGCCAATGGGTGTTAGTTTAAATGGGCAGGGCAAAACTGGATTTAAAAAAAGTTTTTCACCTATGACTGAAAAATTAAAAAATCTTTATTCCTCATTTAAATTTTCTACAGTATCTGGGTCAGTAGCTAGTTCTGCTAATTCCAACTCTAATGTTTCAACAGTTGCTTTAGATTCTGGTGTTGAAGGGTTACCCATTTCTGAAAAACAAAAATCTGAAGGTGATGCTTCTAGTTCTTTATTGGGTTCTGAAACTGAACATTCAGTAGTAATTGAACCTGAGATTAGTAATCAAAGTAAACTTACAAATTTTTTAAGACGATTTAAGTGGACTAGTTCAGATAAACATCAATCAACATTGGAATCATTTGAAACAAATCCTGGGATGTCTAAAAAAGATAAAAATCCACAAAAAACTTTAAAAAATAGTTGGTTTAAACAAAAAGTAAATATTGTTGAACCAATACCTCCTGTTAAATCCGAAAAAATGGTTAATTCTTTATCTTCTGAACCGTTATCTGGAGATTATATTCAAACTCAAAATATTTATGATGCAACAAAATCCACAAGTTCTGTTGGTAATGTTGATTCTGGTTATGATGATTATTCCGAAATAGCACAATCTAGTTCTGCTGTTAAATTAGTAAATATAAATACTGCAAAAGAAGATAATAAAATAAATTCTTTATTTAGAGAATTACATGAGCATAATGAAACATCAAGTATTCATCATGAACCCGTATCCTCTGAAGAAGTAAGTGAATTTAAGAATAAATTATTATCGAGTGCATCTACTCAGTCTAATTTTCAAACTAATTCTTCTACGGTACAATTAAAACCTTCTTTGAATCTGAATTATTAATTATTTTCTTAAATTTTGGTTTTATTCAAATTTTAATGCTGCATAGCTTACAGAATTCTTAAAATCCCCTATAATATCTCCGCTAGAATAATATTGGAGTAAAGATACATTAATTTTTTGATTGGGATTTAGTTTTTGTAATAATTCCATCATTGTAGCAATCGCAAATTGACCACATACAGTTCCCATTTTTTTATTGACTTCAGATAAAAATAAATTAGAATCCATTTTTTTAATTGCTTCAATATAATTCATATCGAATTCTTTAACTCTTTCTTTTATTCCCGTTTCAAATGGGATATATCTATAATTTCTTCCATAATGAGTGAAATCAGAAGAAACTATAATTAGAAAATTTCGGTTTTCTTTAAGGTTAGAATTAAGACTAGTTATTGCTGCAAATATTTTGCTTGCGATTTCTGAAACATTTGAATCTCCAATAAGAATTGGCGCAATTCTTAATTTTTTAAGATAATCTTTAGAAATAAATTGGAGAAATGGAAGTTGAACCTCAATTGAGTGTTCGAATTCATGATCTTGATTTTCTATTGGTATATTCTCTTCTGATAATTTTTGAATAAACTCTGAATCTGGTTTGACCATTCCAAAAGGAGTTTCCCAATCAAGATCAGAACAACAAGTTAAGTTATTGCTGTGATTAACTCCTAAAATAATTATTGTATCTGGAAATTTTGTTTCACCTAGTTCTTTAAATGCCCATGCAGCGCAAGGGCCAGAATATGCATAACCCGCATGAGGGACAATAACTGCTTTGATATTTTTAGATCGAGTATTTAATGAAAATTCTCCCGGACCATTTTTTTTAATAAAACAATTCTTTACCTGATCATTTAATTCTGCAAAATCATCAGAATAAAATTGTTCTGCAACATAGGGTTTTCTAATCATAAAAAAAAGAAACAAATTAAACTTTAAATATTTGACTATTTACTTAAAAACAAGTTCAAATTCATCTAAAAACATCTGTGCAACTTCTGTGTCGTGTATTATTAACATGTTTTCATCATTATTTGTATCTCCATTTTGGGTTGGATTAAAAGAGCCCGTGATAACTGTTTTATTATCAATAATGAATACTTTGTGGTGCATTGTTGCAGAATTTTTATCAAATTTGATTTTTAATTTATCTGATGAAAGTCCTTTATTTATTGTTGAGTTAAGTTTTTCAAATTCACTATATTTGCTTTGTTGGCGCTTTTCAAACACTCCTTTAATATCTAATCCTTCTGCATGTTTTGTTAATAAAAGATCGCCTATGAGGTCGTGTGTGAATGAGAATGTCATAAAATATACTGATTGATTTGCGTTTTCAATTTGGTTGAGTACTTGGTTTGCACACCAGTCTTCTGGGCAAAAATAATTTTCAATTAAAATATCATTAAACTTAACTTGCGTATTAATTGTTGTTGGGCCTTTGCCGAATTGGCCATTCCATAATTCTTGAAATTCTGCTTCATAATTTTTAGCAAGACTTTTAGAATTTAAAACAATGAAATTATTATTATTTTTTAAATAGCCATTCATAGTTGGATTAAAAGAGCCTGTAAATATCCACTCTTGGTCTATTATGCAAAATTTATTATGGGATAATTGTGATGACGAATCTTTTTTGGCAAAACTTAAATGTTTAACATCTTCAAAATTGTGATCATCTACGACTAATTTAACATCAACATATTGGTCCGCTTGATCTAAAAAAGTAATTATTTCGGGAATATTTAAGTCAAATAAAGCACAATGAATACTTGAGTTTGCTTTTTTGAGTGTTTCTAATGCTTTATCTGCACAGTTTTGTCTGGGACAAAAATATATTTGGAGAGGATCTTTTGAATTTTGAGTAGTTTCAGTTATTATAGTTGACACTTTATCTTCTATTATTGTGCTGCCTGTTATAATATTTGATTGCCACGTGTCTAGTAGACTTGGTTGAAATTTATAGGCTAAAGCGATGATTACGAATAATAAAATTAATATTTTTGTTTTTAGTTTCATTATGCCTCTATTTTTTGAATGCTTATAACTCTTATAATAATATAAGATAATTTTAGAATTTACATACTTTTGGGTTTTTATTTATATGCATTATATTTTTAGAGTTGTTCTAGAATTTGTTTTAAAAAGTATATTAGTTGATGATGTCTGAGAATATAATTGAACTTTTAGTAATGCTGTTTTTGGTTCCAGGATATTTTTTTTCAAATAAATCAATTCTTTTTGAAAGTTCTTTTCTTTTTGTTGGTGTGAACTGAATTTCTTTGAGTTTACAATATGTGTTTAGTGCAACATCTGAAATTGGGAGAAATAATTTAACAAATTTTTGTGGGAGTTCATTTTTTTTATCTTCAAACCAATTTGACAGAAATAATTCTACTTCATCGTCTTGAGTCCAAGGAATAATTACTTTTTGAATCTCATTTTTTTTTATGAATTCTTTTAGTTGTGTATTTTTATTAATTTCTTTGAGTGATTTAATTTTGAAGAAAGATAATTTTTTAATTGTTATATTGAGTGGTAATTTAATGACATCTTTAATTATGTGTTCTGAAATTGAATCAAATAGTAACACTTTTGTTTCTTTTTGGAGTTTGTTGCTGTTACGGGTACTTTTCTTTATTTTTCGTTCTAAAATGGAAACAAAGCATTTTTTGCAGAGATTTTTATCATCTAATTGTTGAAATGGCTTTTTTTCACAAATGCTGCATTTTTCGGTGCTTTTTTCTTTTGTGGACATGTGTTTTGTTGTGGGGTCAAATGTTTTTAAGGGTGTGTTACTACTTCGAAATGGGTAAAAAACCGAAACATTTAAATATGAGTTATAGCTACTATGTAGTAGAAATAAAAAAGAGCGCATACTACTTTTAATTTTCATATTCACCTCTTTTTCCCCAGCGGAACCTTCTTCGGAGGGTTCTGCCAGGGTTTTAAATTCTGAATTTTCATATTCACCTCTTTTTCCCCAGCGGAACCTTCTTCGGAGGGTTCTGCCAGGGTTTTTTAACTTCTAATAAATTTGATACTAAAACTAATAGAACTAGATTTATATTTAATAAAAATAAAAAATTTAAGACTTTTTTGAATTGCAGGGCTATTTTCTTAATTTGAGGGTTGTTTTTCTCCAAGAATCTGAATTAACTGGACTAAAAACTCTTTTTTTAGTTAGTAAACAAATAAGGTACCCTGTAAAAAATCCAATAAGTAATACAAAAAAACATGATGTAAATTGTGTTGTGGTAATACTTTGTAATGGGGGATTTTTAATTGAGTCTCCGGTGATTCCTGTTGCGCCACCAATGACTACTCGGTTATTTGGATTAACAAGTTTTAATGCAGGGGTGTTTTTGGTTTCAGAAAATACTTGAGTTGTTTCAAAATAGCTATCGATGTCTGATAATTCTAGTGCATATTCTGCATAAATAAATGCAGCACCTTTATTATCTGAGTCTTTTAATGAATCTGCATATTCATAATAGGAATAAGCTAGAATTGGGAAAATTCCATTATTGATTTGTTTTACTATTGATTTTTCTGCTGCTTCTAATTTTTTTGATAACACAATTTCAAAATCTGATTCTTGAACTCCTAATAAACTCCAAAACATATTAACTTCTGCATTGGTTTTAGATGCTTTGAACAAACATAATGCATATTTATTATCTTCAACATAACTAAATGCATCTTTAAAATTATTTTTTAATTCTTCTGCTGGTTTTGGGAACATTAAATTAAGATATTGGAGACGTTCATCAACTTCATTTAATTTATCAGAACAACTTTTTTTCAATGCGTCGTTATCTAATTTGAATTCTTTTCCAGGTTGGCCTAAAAATGAACTCCAACTTTGCGCACTATTAAATCTTTCAATAAGATATCCTGTATATCCTTTATTGTTTGATGATTCTTTAACTAGATTTTTTGATTCTAAAACTCTTTCTTTAACAATCATGTATGCTTGAAGATCTGCAATTGTTTTTATTTTAGTAGAATCAAGATTTTTTTCAAATAAATCTAAAGAAGCATTGATTTTTTCAATTTCAATTTTATTTTGTTCATCGTTTTTGTTGATTAATTCGTGAATTAAATTTTGAAATTGCACATTTGAACCAAAACAAAAAGACGCTGCGGTGTAAAAATTATTATTTTCAAACGCAAAATCTCCTTTTGATAGAAGACTATTTGCTTTTTCTTCTGAATTAATAATTATTTGGGGTGCGGTTTTATTTGGCTCAGTCATTTCAACATTATATTTGATACTTTCAAATTTAGTTTTTAATGTTTTACTTCTTCCACATAAATCCACTGCGACACCTTTCATCACATTTGCATATTGTGGATTAATTATTACGTCACCTTCAATTTCTTCAAATTGGTATCCTGTAAATTCTTTTAATGCATCATTTAAGTATGATACTTCTTTAACTGTTATTCCTAGTTCTTTTCCATATTCTATTAAATTAATTTGTGTTGTTGTTTTGTTAGTAGTTATATTTTCATTTGATTGGTTTGATTTAGGAATTATATTTTCTTCAAAGTCTGCTTGGCCAAAAGGAATTAGAACTGTAGTTAATCCTTCTGAATTGGCTGCTGCAATTTTTTGTTTTAGCATTCCAACTGGGCCTATTGTTTGACCTGAATTGAGAGTTCCGCTAAGAGCAACGGTTGGATCTAGGGGTAAGTCTTCTAGTAGTGCTATTGTTAAAATTGCAAAACTTGCACTAGCACTTGGTCCGCCAATTATTGCTGAGTTTGATTTAACTGTATAAAAAAAATCTAATTTGCTGCAATCAACACTACTTAATTTGCAGGCAGTGTCTTTTGCATATCTTGTGGATATTTGAGTATCAATTTTTGTTAAGGGGAATGTTTGAATAAATACTTCTCCGTTTCCAGGAGTTATTTTTAGAGAAAGTGTTGCACTTGCACCTTTGAATCCTGAATCAGTTGTGCTTACTGCAAGTATTTTTAGAGACCCTTGCTTTTCTTGATGTTCTGCTACTACAAATAATGATTGAGATAGTAGTAATAGTAAGCTGATAATTAGAAGAAATAATATTGAAATGTTTTTTGATATGCTTTTTTTTAACATCATGATGGTCCACCTTTATATTTATATTAACTTATTTGATTATTTTATGGGAGGACCTATAAAAAGTTTCTTTGTCATAACTATGTGACTAATTTCTGATTTATATAACTTTGAAAGAATTAGTTATTTATTTTCAAACAATGCTATTAGTGGGCTTGCTGCAAGATAAATCGTTCTGCCAATTTGTAAAATGTGGTGTGTTGATAAAGGGGATTTTTGAAGTGATTTTTTCCCTTTTTCTATGATTATTTTTTCTTCAATTTCGTGAATTTTTGAAATAAGTTTAACATCTTTTTTTAGGTATGATTTTTTGAGTAATTCGAACATTTGTTGGAGGTTTTGAATTAATTCTAAATTGGTTTTAGTTAGTTTTAATTTTTCTTTTTTGATATCTTTGTAAAAATAGTGACATTCTCTTGATATGAAATATGTTCTATTTAGGAAATGGTGTAGGGGACTTGTTGAAAGTGTTGAAAATATTCCTTTTGATAGTGCTCGATTAAGAAAATTATTGTAGCGAATTACTTTTTGAGCATAATTTGGAACGTCTGGTGATGATAAATCAGTTAGGAGTTCACTTATGATATGAAGTTGTCTTTGAATTATGTTTTCAAAGTTTTCATTTGTTGATTCGCTGATGGTATCAAGAATGTAGTCTGAGTCTCCTTTTTTAAATACTTCAAAACCTATTAAGTACTTTTCAGTTATTTCTTGTATTGTTTTTTCATTGCCATCAAAATGCACGTTTATTGTGTCAAATCCTGCGCGGTATGCATTTATTATGTGGATTCTTGTTGATCTTTGACTAACATTGGGGATATTTAATTGTATTACTTTTTTTTGAGTATTTTTTGAGGTTGAATTTATTTTTAAACTGCCATCTTCTTCTAGGAGTTCTATTTCATCTCCTTGCTTTAATTTCTTGCTTTTAATCCATTTAGCAGGTAAACTTACCATTAAAGTTACATCGCCGTGTTTGACTAGTTTCCTATTCATAATGTTTGGAATTACTCGGGTTTATTTAAACTTTTCTAAAATGTTTACATTGTTTGCGCAGAGGTTCTTTATTCGGCTATGTTTTGATTTGTGAGGGGTTATTGGTGTGTTGAGATTGATTTTTCGGGTAGAAAATGGGTTTTTTCTATTTTTTTGTTTACATTGTTTACCTTGTGTGAACTATATTCCTAAATATTGGCTTAATTCATTACTCATTAATAGTTATTAAATTTATGTTGAGGAGAAAAAAATGAATGTGATTCAAACTTTAGAAAAAAGATTAGATAAATTAGGACCTCGTGAAAGTAAACGAGAGTTATTGGGAGTATACAAACAACTTGCAGTAAGTCATAAAGGAAGACAAACAAATGGACCTTATCGGCGAGCAGTTGAAGATCAATCTCATTATGGACTTATGGGTGAAGTACTTGTTGATTATGTTGTTGAAAAATTAACTGAAGCAGGTTTAACTAGTCATGCAAAAAGATTGAAATCTCAATATGGGGTCAAATTTGAAAAAAATTATTTTGATTTTGCGAATTCCATTGGTGATGAACAAAATCCGTTGATTATTGATTTGGGTGATTTTGAGAAGTCAAATAATTATTTTAAGATATTGGAACCTGGATTGTTAGAGCTTGGGTTTAAACCGCTGAATGAATTTTCTTTTAATGAATTTTACAATTTAGATCGTGAGTATAGGCCAAGTTCTGAATTAAAATTAGTGGATAGAGTTGAAGAAGAATAGATTAGTTTAGAAAATTTATGATTAAATAATGGGTGTTGAGAAAAATGTTTGAAAAATTTAGATCGTTCAAAGCGGAGTATGATATTGCGCCTGATAATTTAAGATTATTCGTGGATGAATTGTGGGCTGAATTAAATCATAGTGCAGTATTTAGGAAATTTGGTTCATTGCAACTCGCAAGTAAAATGGATTTTTATGGTTCTGGTGGAGAACTACTATATTCTGCAGGGTCAGTAAATGTTTCTGAATTTAGGGACGTGAATGTTGCGGGTTTAACTATTGAGTTAGTTGCAAAACAAGTTCAAGGCGATCATGATACATTATTAGATGATATTTGTTTTGGACAAGTAACTGTTGGTTCTAAAACTGAGCCAGTACGGTTGTCAGTTGAAGGAGTGAATAATTTAGCGGTTAATCCTGAACCTGTTTATCGAGTTGCTGAAAAATATGCTATTGCTAATGTTAAAGGTGGTGATTGAAATGGTATATGAATGTACAATTAATTTAGCAAATGAAGATTTGGGTCTGCTTAGTGAACAAGGTTTGTTAGAACAAAAACTTAGTGAACGAGGCTTTCTAACTCCTGATTTTGTATATGTTGCTTTTCATCCTTTATTGTTGGGAGTTGTAGCAAGAGAAGGTTCGCCTAGAAATGCTGATTTAGAAATTCCTAATTGTTGTTATGTATTTGATGAATCTGAATCTTTTGATGGCACAATTAGAACAAGTGAATCTGAAGATGTTAATTTGGTTGATGTTATGACTTCAAAGTCAAACTCGGATGCACAAGGTGCGTTTGCAATTTATGATAAACGTAAATTAGTTTATGATTTTCGTCGAGATTCTTATTCTTTTAAGAATAATGCGGGAAAATTGAACGCAATTCAAGGTGTTGTTGAAGTGGTTAGGCCATTATTTTGAATTAATTTGTAAACAGTTTAAGCTGTATTTTATTTTAAATAAGTGATGTTGAGAATTTCGAGGAGTATAAGAAAAATGGTATCTGAATATTCAATTGATATATCTGGTGTTAATGGTTATATGCCAACAGAACCAGAATTATTAGAAAAAGAATTAGTGGCAAAAGGATTATTTGATCCTAAGTTTATTTATGTTGCGTTTGATCCTTCGTTAGTTGAACGGGTCAAAGTAGAGGGAATTCCTCTTGATGGAAGGGAGGGGTTAGCTCCGGATGATTGTTGTCATTTTGATGCATCTGCTGAGCCTATGTTTGGGCAACTTCAAACTAGTGCTGAAGCAGGTATTAATTTGGTTCGATTAATGGAATTAAAATCAGATTATGGTTTGACTGGGATGTTTGCAGTATATGATTCTCAAAGATTAAATCATGATCTTTCAACTGACACTTATTCGTTTGCGGATAAAGCTGCAAAAAAACAAGCAATGAAAGCAGTAGTGCAAGTTTCGTTAAAACCTAGTTTTTGGCTTGTTGATTAAAATATGATATTTATAATTTAGGTGAAAAAAATGAATGATGGAATTTCAAGAAGAGATTTGTTAAAAGTTGCAGGGGCAGTTTTAGGAGGACTTGCGCTTGGCCAAACTGGTTGTTTAGAAAAAGTTTTGGGTGATTTAGGTGAGCTCGAACAATCAAATGATTTAACTCTGGCGGTCAATCCAAGAATGAAATTTAAGTTAGAGTATGAGCTTGTAGATGTTACTCGTCCAGAAGTTGAATTTTCAAGAACGTATGCAAAACCAACTAAATTAGTTGGAACAATTGATCAATCCGATTCAGCAATTGTTTCGATGACAACTCCTGCGTTACTTTATTTTTTGACTGGAGATGTACCTTTAGAAAAGTTTGGTGTTAAGGGTCGGTGGCTTGATGAGGGTATTTTGAATGCTCAAACAAAGAGGGCTCAAGCACAAGCAAAATCTTTGAGTGGAAAAACTAGTTTAGGAGTGCCAGTTCAAAATAGAATTATAACTGCTTCAGTTGGCATACCTGGTTTTTTAGGAGATTCGCGTTGGAGTGAATTGAATGATTGTTATTTAATAATGTTTAAATCAAAGCCGTTAAATTCAGTTGAAGAATTAGATGATACTTCTAGTGCACAAGATTGTTGTCAAGTTGGATTTTTTTTGTATAAAGATGATTTTTCTTTGAACTCTGCAATGGTTTACAAACATGTTGAAGATGCAGATATATTTTCGCCAAACCGCGAAATTCAGAGGAGATTTAAGAGATGCAGGGCATTTGAAGGGATGTATAGAGTTGACAAAGAACTTGAACAATTCAAAGTTCCTGTAAAATATAGTTAAGTTGGTAATTTAAAATGGTATTTCAAGTAATTAAACAAGTGTTAGGTGCTGCAGGTTTTTCTATTGATGCATTTGCTGAAATGAGAGTGCCTGAGGTGAAAAAACGAACTCCAAAAAAAGATTTGGAACGAGTAGTTGTAACTCAAGCAGTTGAACAAGAATTTTTGGAAGCTGCGAAAAATAGTTTTTTTGAATTAACTTATGCCACTAATTATTCGTTAGGTCCTCGATTAAAAGTTGGACTAAAAGGCGCAGTTGAAAGTTATGGTTCAATTATTTTGCCAAATCCTGTTTCAGGTTTAGTTGTTTCTGATACTGTTAATAATATTATTAGATTTGAACCTAAATCTTCTGATTTATTAGTTGAGTTTTCAGATGATTTATCTTTGCCTGCATTGGTTGAGAAAAAATTGGAGCCAATTATGATTCCTCGCGGATATCGGTGCAGTTCTTTGTGTGTTGCAGCAAGATATGTTTCTTCTGGTGTTAATTATGATCCTACTGCCAATCCTGAAATGAGAGTTGATTTAGATATTTTACTAAATGGAGGGGGAGTTGATAATTTAGATTTACGATTTCAATTAACAAATGCAAAATATGATTTTTTAGAGGGAGAACATCCATTTTTGAAATTGTATCGTGCGATGGAGGGAAAAAAATGTTAGAAACATTTAGATCTTATCCTGAAAAATACTCAATTGATTCTGATCGTTTAATTTTCTTTTTAGATGAGTTAGCTCATGAAATAGAATTGGGCAATGGGTTGAGGAGAGATCAATTAGATCATCCTTGCGAGGAACATTATTCTCCTGCCAAATTAATGTGTTTTTATCCAGGTGGTAAAAGTGCGAAATCATACTGGGATAGTCAAAGTTTTGATGAGGATTTGTTACGTGGTTCTACGTTAAGAGTTGCGTGTGATCGTTATACGAGTCCATATTCGACTATTGGTGTATTTGTAAGTCATATCGATGTTGGACTTGATTTAGATTCGGTTAATATGATTATTAATCCAAATACAGAGTTGAGATTTAATCCAGATCCTTTGTATCGAGTTGCAGAAAAATATGAAATTAAAAAATAATTGAGTTGATAAAAAATGAGCAATAATAAAATTTCAAGAAGAGGATTGTTGGGTTTTGTGGGTGCTGCGGTTTTAGGATTTGCTGCAGGGAATTTAACCGATTTAGGCGATTTAGTTCAAAACATGTGTGGGCAGCCCAAACCTTCTGTTAGATTAGTTCCAAAGATTGATTCGTCAGTTCAATGTTATTTAGAAATGGGTCTGATGCGTCATTTAACTGAGTCTGAATTTGTGCCTCGTGAATTTGGAGTTCCTAAACGAATAATTAGTTCAAGAGAACCACAAAATCAAAGAAGAGATCCGTTAGTTTTTTTAGCAGATCCTTTAATTTATTTTATGACTGGGGATGTTTCTGTTCAAAATGTGGCTAAATATTTTAAAATGCTTAAAAGTTTAGCACCGCATAGACATTCCTCTGGACAATCAAAATTAAGTTCTGCTCGGGTAGTATTTGAAACTTGTTTAAAGTATTCTCCTAATTATGGGATTGATGTTGTGGGAACTCAAAGTCAAAAAATACCAACTAAATTTGAGGATAGAAAAAAAGTGCAAGTTAAATTATCTCAAGCTATGGATTTGTTAGGTAATTTTAATCATTATTTTCAATTTTCTTCTAAATCGATTGAACCTTCTGTGGATATACAATTAGTTGAGGTAACAGTTGATTCTCATAATTTAGTTCCAGTTACTATGAAATTTTATCGAGGAGACTATGCTGCCAATTCTGGTTTGGATGGGGAGTCTGAGTTATCTTATGTGAAAATTGATTTGAGAAAACCTGAATTTGCATTTGTGCAAGCGGAAGTTTATAGGGATATTCGTCAATTTTATGTTGAAGAACAATTAGGAGAAAAAAATGAAAAATAAAGCGTTAGAATTAATTGTTGGAAAAGAAGCAATGCAAGATATTGCAAATTTATTATATGTCGAATATTTGAGCGGCATGATTAATACGCGAGTTAGCGTAGGTTCAACTGCTGAATTTGGTAGGTTGCCTTCTTTTTTAGAAAGTGATGAATTCAAATTTATTCCTCAATTATATCAAGATGCATATTTGTTAGATTTTTTTGCAGATCAATTTAGTGAATTAGGCGCATTTAATTTAATGGCTGCGCCTGGGTCTCGAATGAAAAAAGCATTTGAAAAAGTATCTGATGTAAATAAAGGAGTTGCATTTAAATTATTTGATGCGGTTTTTGAACAATATGCTCAGTCTTTTTTTGCAATATCTGGTACGCCACCTCAGTATGAATCTGGTGCTGCGAAATTAGAATTTTTGTTAGGCAGTAGAATATTTTTAAGTCCAGAACAAAGAGATTTAATTATTGAATCAGAGATTGCAGTTGCAACAGAAGGAAAACCTCCACTACAAGGCCGAGATTTTTTGACATATTCTCTTTTAACTGAAGGAAAACTTATGCATTGGTCAAATTTTGGAACTAAACGATATGATGTCGAAGGAACTCCTGGCACTCAAAGCTTAGAATCTGTTCGACAAAAATATGTTGGAACGTTGATTATGAAATTAATTGAAGCTGGAAGTAAAAATCCTGGTTGGTTTGAGTCTGCAAGACAAATAATTATCAAAGAAAATCTTGGGGATTCTTATGGGGGGATACTTCATCAAGCATATGATCGATCTCTCAGTATCAAATCAGGTGTTAGGGGAGATATGTATTTGTGATTTTTAGAAAATACGAGTTTGTTTGAAATGAAAAATTTGTTTAGAATAAAACCAGACATAGAATTATCTGATATAGTTCGAGGTAGTAATGATTGGTTTACCCAACAATTTATTTTGAGCAGGGTAAAACAACGTTATGAAGATCCTCGTTTTACTTTATTTACTGAAAATGGTTCTTTAGTTGAAACAAGTGAAAATAGAGTTGCGTTTGTTGAAGCAAAATCAGTAACTGCAGTTGGAAACATAAATGGTTTTCCCGTTGTTTCAAATTCTCTTAAAGATTCTAATTATACTTATGTTCTTTATGCCTCAAATGTTTGTCGTAATCGTTCTTTGAGAAGTTGGGTCAAGTTTGATTATAATTTATTAGTGATTGATAAATCTCAAGGTATTGTTTTTAATTAGGATATAGAAAAATCAGTTATATCTCGAACACTACCTGCAATTACTGCTTTAAATTATGTGGGCCACTCTGGATTTTTAACGTTTGAAACCACTATCTCTCCTGCACCGAAGGTAAGAATGCTTGATCATAAACTTGGTAGATTTAGGCCGTATAATTTTGTAAGCGAGGAGCTTAAAGATTTTTAGAATTTTTTAATTTATTTTTTTATTGTTTTTTTTGTAACAGTTTTCTTTTTAGTTGTTTTTTTAACTGTCTTCTTTTTCACAGTTTTTTTCTTGGTAGTTTTCTTTTTAGTAGTTTTTTTCTTTGCAAACTTTGCTTGATTAGCTTCGCGTGCAATAGCTTTTTTGAGTGCAGTTTCTTGATCTTCTCCAATTCCTTGAAGGAACTTACATTTAGGATATTTATCACAACCATAAAATGCACCATAAATAGATTTTCTTAAAAGTAATTTTCCTTCTTTGCATTTTGGACAAGGAGTATTTTCTAGTTCTCCTTTACTTTGCTCTTCTTCTTTACTTAATGCTTTTGAAGGGCAATCAGGATTAATACATAATTCTTGAGGTCTTTTTGCTTTTCTAATAACTTGAATTAATGGGTATTTACAACTTTCGCAATCTTTGTCTGCGCCTTTGAATAATGCTCCTGCAGGCAAGGAAAATGTAGTTTTACATTCAGGATATGAATCGCATGCAACAAAGTTACCAAATTTACCTCGTCTAATTTCAAGAGTTCCTTCATTACAAACTGGACATTCGCCAACGCGCGCCATTGCTTTTGATGTTTGTTTGGTTGCATCACTTAATTCTTTACCAATATCTTTTTCATTTTTTCTGAATTGTTCGAGTATTTTAGTAAGAATTTTTTTTGCATCATCTAAAACATCTTCTTTTCGTTTTTTTTCTTCACGAATTTGTTCCATTTCAAGTTCAAAATTTCTTGTAAGATCTACATTAATAATATCTGGACAGAATTTTTTCAAAGTTGCAATAGTTTTAATTCCTAAATCTGTTGCTTCAATAGATTTGCTTTTCACATATCCTCTTTGAAATAAGTTATCAACAATAGTTGCTCTGGTAGATTTTGTACCAAGTCCATTTTTCTCAAGTTCTTTAATTATTGACGCTTGAGTGTAACGTTTAGGGGGAGTAGTTTCTTTAGAATGCAGTTCAATTTTGGATATGTCAATAATGTCTCCTTTTGTAAATTTAGGAAGTTCTTCTTCTTTAAAATTAGCATATTTTCCATAAAATACGTGCCATCCTTTTTTTATTGTTGTTGTTCCTTTAGTTACAAATAATTCAGTATTAACATTTAAAATTGCTTTAATTGTTTGTCTAATTGCAGGTTCTGCAAAACATGCGAGGAATCGTCGAACAATTAAATCGTATAAATCAAAATCTTTACCAGTTAGGTTTCCAACTTCTCCTGTTGGATGAATTGCTGGATGGGCTGGATCTGATTTTGTACCTTCATTTGGTTTTAAATCAGTTTTTAGAAGTTGCATACATAATTCAGTGTAATTTGGTTGACTTTTTAAACTTTGAATAATTGATTTTAAATTAAGTTCTTTTGGAAGTTTTTGGGATGATGTTCTTGGATAAGAAATCAAACCTGCTATGTATAAACTTTGAGCTAATTCAAGTGTTCTTTTAGGTGGAATTTTTAATGTACGATAAGCTTCGATTTGAAGTGAAGTTAAATCAAATGGTGTTGGTGGTTGTTGGTTGAACTCTTTTGTATCAATTGAATCTACAATTGCTTCTTTTTGATTTTGAGTTTTTGCCATAGCTTCGTCTGCTTTTGGTTTTTCCCAAAATTTATCTTCTTTATGCCAAGAAATTAATGGTTCTTTTAATTTAGTATTTCCATTTAATTCAATTTGCCAATATGGGACTGGAATAAATGCTTTAATATCTAATTCACGATCAACAATGATTTTTAGTGCTGGACCTTGAACACGACCTGAAGATAAAATTTTATACATTCCGGATGCTGCTTTTATTGATAATGTTAGTGCTCGACTGACATTTATACCATACATCCAATCAAGAAAGTGACGAGTTTCACCTGCGTTTGCTTGACCCCAATTAATTGTTTTATTTTTATTTTCATATGAATCAATAAGTGCTTTTTTTGTTAATGTGGAGAATTTCATTCGATTAGCATCATCTTGTTTTAATGCATATTTAATTACATTATGTCCAATAACTTCTCCTTCAATATCATAATCTGTTGCAACTGTAAATTTATCTGCATTTTTTCCAAGCTTTCGCAGTAATGTTATGAATTTTTTTGAAGGAGAACTACCTTTTTGAGTTTCAGATGCAGGTTTCCATTCAATATCAAAAACAGGATAATCCCATTTACCTTTATTTTTTTCAGCTAAACCATACAAATGACCTAATGCTGAACAAACAACAATGTCTTGAGAACCATGAGTTACAAGAAAATAAGGAACGCCATTTGCATTCTCTCTAATTGCTTTTCCATCTGCTAGCGCCTCTGCAATCTTTTTAGCTGCGGTTGGCTTTTCACAAATGATTAATTCATATTTTGCACTCATTTAGCGTTAAAAACCGGCAGCCTTTTAAAAATGTTATGGAAAAAAACAGAGTAACATTTAAATACTCCTCGATGTTTAAATCAAAAAATGAAATCTCATAAGCGCAGAAAATACATTCAAAACACAGTTATACTCGCAGGATTCTTTATTTTATTACTTAGTTTTCTGTTTGGAGTGACTACTGAGCCAGGAATTACTGGTAGTGCGAGTATGGATGTTACAAATTCAGGCGCTGAATCAAATATTATAACTAAAACCTGGGTTGTAACTGAAAGTGTAATGCTTACTCCAGGAGTTTATGATTTTACTTTTTCAAAAGAAAATGGGATTGCAATTGCAATAAAATCTGATAATTTGGTTTTGGATTGTAGGGGCTCAATTATTAGAGGAAATAATGTTGGTGTTGGAATTTATGCGATTGGAGTTAATAATGTGACTTTAAAGGATTGTAACATTGAACAATTTAAACAAGGGATATATGTTGATTTAGAACAAGTTGAATTGAATTCATTAAATTCATATGATAATTCTATTGAAGATATTTGTGTTAAAGGGCGATGCTCTGTTAATTAAGTAATTAGTTTATTTCTTTGATTTTGTTTTTATTGTTTTGTTTCTCTAAATTTGATTATTTGTGGTTTTTAAGTTTAGTTTTTATAAACTAATCACAATGTTTAAATTCTATTCTTTGTTTTAGTTTTAACGTGAATTGTGGATGAATACAAACGAATTATTAAATCAAATATGTAAAGAAATTAAAAAAATTAAGTTAGTAGATAAAAATTCAAATAAAATACTTTTTGGAAGTAAAAATTATGTTTCTTTACCAATTACTTCAACAAATTTTAAAAAAATACCTGATAAAATTAATCAAGACGCTTTATTATTTGTTGATGGGGGAAATTTTGAATTGATAAGTAGTCCTAATTTTTCAATTCAATTAATCAGACTATGTGCTAATTTGTATAAAAATAATGAGCGAATATCGACTCAAAGATTTGAATTTTTTTGTCTTATAAATTCAGAATCTGTTGGGGATAAAATTAATTATAAAGTTCATATATTTTCTCAAGAAAAAGAAAGCAAAATTCATTTTAAATTTTTAGATGGGTATTTGATTAATTCAACGCATGAGAGCATAGTTGCTGCGGGTAAAAGAGCAGATATACGATCAGTTGTTGATGTTTGTAGACGTCTTGCGGAAATAAATTTTGCAAAACAAGTAGTTGAGAACTTAAATGTTGATTTAGGATTTGTTATTCTTGATGGAGTTTTAGAAACAAAATACCCTATTGAAAAAGATTTGATGGATGAATTAGTATTTGTTGCAAATTCAAAAAATTTTAGGGTGTGTTCGCTTGCAAAATCATCTAATTTATTTACTGATAAAGCAGAGCCTGCAGTTTCTTTTTTAAATTCAAAAGCTCAATCAGATATTTGGTATTGTAAAAATTTAGTTCAAATTAATTGTGAAAATCATTTAGCAGAGATTATGTTTGTAAAATTAAATTTACATGCTAATTATGTATTTAGATTTGAACTAGGGAAAACAAGTCTTGTTGAACAAATACCTCTTGAGAAAATCGAAAAAGTTATTTGGTTACTTAAAGAAAATAGTTGTGATCCAGTTTTTTTAGGATACCCCTATGGTTTAATTGAAGTAGATCGTTTTGCAAGAGTAAGTGAAACAGAAGTTTCTAGTTTGAAAACAATTCTTATTTCTAGATTAAGTTCTGATAAAGAATTAGTTACTGGACTCAATGCATTTAATGCACACAGTATTTTAGATAATATTAGTTAGGTTACCTTAATTTTTTTTAGTTTACTTGTGAGTTTAATTTTAAGTTTAAATTATGTTTATTATTCTATTCTGGTTAAATATGTTATTTTTTTGAATTGTGTTTGATTATCTCCTCTCATATTATTCAAATATCTTTATAAAAAACATAAGATTTAAATACTCGATTTGATTGAATTGAGTTATTGAGGGGTTTAAATTGAATAAAAAAGCAGAATTATTACGTGCATTTGTAGTTACCGGATTATTCTTGTTAGCAATGGCTGGAGCATTAATTGTTGCGTCGCCACAAACAGATATGAGTTCTTCTATTAGTGGAATGACTAGTACTGAACAAGATACACTTAAGGGACCACAATCTGCTGCTGGAATTACTATTGCGCTTATGGTATTTGTTTTGGCTGCAGTGTTAATTGCAAACGTAGTAAAACTCGTTAAAATGAGACCTGTCAAACAAGTAAAAAATATTGGTCATATAAACAGTCATATTGATTCAATTGATCAGCAATTACAAGAAATTGAACAAAGAATAAAAACTGAATAATTATTTGTTTGATTATAATTAATAGATTTTATTTTCATAATTGTTTTTTTTATTAAATATTTAAAAAAGAGGTGAATTTATGGCAATACATCATAAACATGGACACTATGCGTTTATTGCAGGAATTCTATTAGCAATTATCGCCGCATTATTCCAAACAACTAGTTCTTGGGTTGTACTTGTACTAGTAGCTTTAGGTTTAATTGTTGGTTTTTTAAATGTAAATGCTAAAGAAACAACTGCATTTTTAATTGCAGTAATTGCATTAATCGCAGCAGGATCTGCAAATTTAATTGTATTAAATACGATATTTGATCCATTAGGTACGACTTTAAGCAGTATGTTAACATTCATTAAAGTGTTTGTTGCACCTGCAGCAATTGTTGTTGCATTAAAGTCTGTCAAAGAATTAGCAGAAAAATAATAAAAGAAATTTTATTATTAAATTTTTTATCAATTTTTTATCAATTTTTTTTCTATTTTTTATTTGAAGTCAGCAAGTATGTTATATTTTTATAACTGCATAATATTTTCTTCTTTCTTCATAAATTAATCCTAAATTCATCATTGCAACGACATCATTTTTTATTTGGGCAATGTGGGATCTTTTATGTAAATGTCTATATTCTGCGTCTTGTTTTAGTTCATCAATAATTTCTGCGGTATCTAGAGCACCTTTTTCTTCTAGAATTTTAAGAATTTGAAATCTTCTTTTTGCTGCTTGTTTAGTTGTTGCAATTGATTTTTCAACTAATAAATTTTTGTATGAGTTTTTGTAACGTGTTTTTAGATCTTCTGAAAATCTAGCTAATAAATAATGGGTGAATTCAGGACAGAGATCTGTTTCTAAAATATTTTTAAGTTCTTTCTTTTTAAGTTCGTCTTGTAAATAAACAAAATAGGTGAGTGCTTGAATTGCATAGAATGTAGTATACATTTGACTTTCTTCTCCGTGAGTAAGTGGCCAACCTCCATCTTTATTTTGCATATTTAATAAACACTTGATACCTTTTTCTATTTTTTCATTAATTGGATTATTCATGCAAAGCATTAATGCGACTAGAGTTGATGCAGTGCCATAACTAGTTGCAGAATCTGAATGAGTTAGATCTGAAGAATGCCAGCCTCCGCAAGGTAATTGATTTTCTAAAATGAATTTTTTTGCAATAATTATTTCGTTTGAAGAATGTTTTTCTCCACAATATAATAAAACTCTTATTGCTCCTGCAGTAAATGAAACTTGAGATTGAGTGGAATTTTCATTAAAGCCCCAGCCGATATTGTCTTTTGCTTTATTTTTCAAAAGCCATTGTTTCATTTTGGTAAGTGCACCATCACAAATAAATTTTTTTAATGTTGATACCACGCAAAAATTAGTTAGATTAGATGTTTTTGGAAATGAAGGCCAAAAACCTTTTGAATCTTGTTTGTTTAAAATAATATTTAATATTTTATTTTTCTTTTTTTCAATAATTGGGCAATTAGAATATTGTAATCCTGCTAATTGATATGCAAATAAATCAACAAGGGTGGTATTATCTAATTTTTGTGAATACAAAAAATAAATTCCTTTATTTATTTGTTCAGGAGTTCTTATTTTTAATAATACTAAACTTTTAATTGCAAGTGCGGTTACAATAATTGGTGAAAAATAGAATTCAGGTCCATTAATTTTGCTACCTTGTTTAAGGTTCCAAGATCCATTTTCAGATTGTTCGTTTAATATGTGATTTTGAGCATTAGATAATGCTTTTTTTATTTCTTTAGATAAACTTAGTTTGGATTGTATTTGAAGTTTATTCATTCTACTATTCTTTAGTGCATTAACTAATATAAAAACTTTGCTAAAAAATTTTATCTATTGAAGAAAATAGTTTCAGCAGTAGAAATCTTTTAAATGGGTCTGAAATCTTATGAGGTCAGCTCAAATTTCTTTATTTCTCATTTAACGCTATAAATTAATAGATAAGTTTGGTCATATACTCATAGTAAGGTCAGCTTATTTTATTGTGGCTTTGGAGGGTACACAAATGAAAATTAAGTATTGGGGGACGCGTGGAAGTGTAGCAACACCATCAACTGGGGATTTTTCTACATTAAAATATGGGGGTAATACGTCTTGCGTTGAGATAGAAACTGCAAATGGAGAATTAATAGTTTTGGATGCGGGTAGTGGACTTCGACTTTTAGGACAAAACTTAATGGCCAATGGTTTTTTAGATTCTGATCGATCTGTTAAATTATTGGTGGGTCATGTACATCCAGATCATGTGGAAGGACTATCTTTTTTTGCACCTGCTTTTATTGCGGGAACTAAAATAAATATTGTGAGTGGAGAACTTGAAAAACCACTAGAAGAAATACTTAGAGGGAAATATGAAAAACCCAAATTTCCAATAAGTATTGATCAAATGAGTGCAGATTTTTCCTTTTATCAATTAAGAGAGGGAGAAAGTTTAGAAAATGGTGTTGCGATAAGTCATTGTTTATCAAAACATCCGGATCTTTGTTATGCATTTAAAATTCAAGAAGAAACTGAATCTGGAATTGTAACTTTTTGTTATGTTCTTGACAATGAACATGATGGGGATCCTTCAAAAAACAGTTTTGGAGTTGAAGATAAACGAATAATTAAGTTTATGACTGGGGCAGATTATGTTTTAATTGATAGTGCATACACTCCTCAAGAACATGATCCTGCAAGATTTGGTTTGAGTACGATGACAAAAAAAGGTTGGGGGCATGCAACCTATGAATCAAATATTCAAAGAGCAATTGCTGCGGGAGTTAAAAATTTAGTTTTGGCACATCACGATCCATCACATGATGATGTATTTTTAGCGGTAATGGAGCGAGATGCTCGTCAGTATTTGCAACAATTAGGTGTGGATAAGTTTTTGCAAGTTAGTGTTGCGCGTGAAGGGGTTGAAGAGTATCTACATTAGAAATTTGATTTTTTGAATTTTTTTATTTCTTTTTTATTTGATGGGTATCTGGGTTTTTTTTATTTTGTTCTATTATTTCATTTAATTAATATTAGTTAAATTTATAAATGTTATTAGTTAAATTAGTATGATGGCTAATTCGAAATCATTGTCTCTATTAACCTTTAACACAGGTTTATTTTCGTTGAGATTTTTTAGATTAAATTTACTTGATTCAGTTCCATTTGCAAAAAAAAGATTACAAGTAATTCCTAAAATAATTTCTGAAAAATGTAACGATATTGTTGCATTACAAGAAGTATTTTATGAAAAACATAAAAAATTTTTAGTAGAAAAACTTAAACCCTTATATCCGTATGTTGCTCGAAAAAAACCAAATTTATTTGGGTTGGATAATGGACTTGTTATGTTTTCGAAAAATAAAATAATTGATTCTAAATTTATTCCGTTTAAATCAACAACTTTTGAAGAAAAATTATTTGCAAATCAAGGAATGCTTACAGTTACTGTTGATAATCCTCAATTTGGAGAGTTAAATTTTTTGAATGTGCATTTGGCTGCAGGTGGATTGTTTAGGCATCCAGAATCAAAATTAATGGAGCGAATACGTCAAGAACAAATTGAACAAGTGTTAACTGTAGCAGAACAAGAAAAAGATAATACTTTTATTATTGGTGATTTTAATGCAGGTCCGCAAGTTTCTATTCAAAATTATAAAACAATTATTCAAAAAGGATTTATAGATTTATTTAATTTAGCAAAAAAAGAAAAAAAATTTAAATTTACTTGGGATCCAAAAAATTATTTGAATCTTAAAGGATATTCTCCTTGGTCGCCCCCTCAAAGAATTGATCATATATTTGTTCCAAAACAGTTTAAACAATTTGTTGATCATATTAAATCTAATGTTGTTTTTAATGAAGCGGTAGTTCATGCAAAGAAATTTTTAAAAGTAACTCCTTCTGATCATTATGGGTTAAGTATAAAACTTGTAAAAAAGAATTAATATTTTTTTTAGGTTTTTGATAAATCGTGTGATTAATAGTTTTCTAAATTTGTTTGAGATTTATTAAATTTTTCTCTATAATTTGGGGGGATTACTGCTACAAAACTAAATTTCCAGTCAGTTAACATTTTTTTAGCATTAGGTGTTATTTTTGGAGCGGCAATAATTCCTCTAACGCAATCAATACCTTTTATTTTTTTAATTCGTTCAACATATCTTCTTAATTGAGTTACTGCAGATAAATCCGCTACGTAACGTTTACATTCAACAACTACTAAATTTTCTTTCGCATCTGTTCCAAATACATCAATAAATCCATATTTTGTGTGTTCTTCCATACTTAATGGTTTGAATCCTGATTCAATAAGTTCAGGAGTTTTATAAATCATTTCGGCCATATCTTTTTCGCTGCCAGATA
Organism: Candidatus Woesearchaeota archaeon; assembly: GCA_018675335.1. Lineage (NCBI taxonomy): Archaea > Nanobdellati > Candidatus Woesearchaeota > Candidatus Woesearchaeota archaeon. The sequence goes on along the minus strand of JABGYH010000001.1, from coordinate 219,727 downwards.
ATTGAATTTTTTGTCCATCTTTTAATGGGTGAGAATTAACAAAATGAATTTCAAATAATTTTATGTTAAGATATTCTTTTAAACTAAGATTTTGGCTTTTGAGAAAAAAGATTTTTTCATCTTTATCAAATTGTATTTGGTGATTGGTTCCGGGTTTCATATAATTAACTGGAGCAGTTCCTTCTGGTTGATGGACTAGTAGTGCTTTATCATTTTTAATTATGATTACTCTGTCTCCCTTAGCTAAGAACGCTTCTGCTCTGCCAGAATATTCAATTTCACAATTACAACTTAAAACAATGGTCTCACTTCTGTTTAGCGCCATTTCGATAAATGAGATATATGATTCCATGATGTTTAGTGTTCAAAATTAACTTTTATTTATATTTTCGGATTTAGTTTTTAAACAAACTATTATTTTTGCATATGTTTTAACTTATTAATTAAGAAATATTTAAGAAATTTAGGTAAACTGATTTTTATTTTCTGATTGCTTTTGTCAATATATCTACTTTAGAGATCAATCCATAACTTTTATTTGTTTGAATAAGTACTATTTGGAAATGTTGAAGAAGTGATTGGACAATATTTATTGATGTATCTTCAGATAATATGGGTGGTGGGGGAAACATACAATCTTCTGCAGTTAAAAGTGCTATGTTTTGAGTAATTGTTTTTTCAAGAATGCTTTTTTCAGTGATTACTCCTAAAATTCTATTATTTTTTAAAATGGGGATTTGAGATATGTTCTTTTTTTTCATTAATTTAATTATATCAATAACTTTTGTTGAAGGTGACGTTGTTGAAATGTTTTTTATCATAATGTCTTTTGCTTTTAATTCTTCATTTTGAGATTTTTCTTTTAGTGCTCCAAAAATTAATTGAGTTTTAGAATAAGTTGGATCTAATTTGCCTGATTCAATTTTTGCAATTAATGATTGTGATACTCCTGAAGTTTTTGCTAGTTGTGACTGAGTTATCCCTAATTGTTTACGAATTTTTTTAATATCTTTTATTTCAAACATTTTTTTTAGTTGATCTGTTTTTTTTGTTAATAGTTAGGAATATTTTAGGGTTTATAAATATTCTTATTAGAATAAGTCGTATTGGAATAAAATTGTCAAGATATATTAAAAAAGAGTATTTTTTTTAGATTGTTCAGGTGATACATATGAATGTTAATAAACAAAAATTCTTATTTACTAGTGAAGCAGTTTCAGAAGGACATCCTGATAAAGTTTGTGATCAAATTAGTGATGCGGTTCTTGATGCATGTATTAAATCAGATCCTCATTCGAGAGTCGCATGTGAGACCATGGTAAAAGGCAATAAAGTAATACTTGCCGGAGAAATAACTACTAATGCAGACCTTGATTATGACTCGATAGTTCGAAGAGTAATAAACCGAATTGGGTACACAAAAGATACGGGATTTGATCCTGAGACTTGTGAAATCTTTGTTCATATAACAAAACAAAGTCCAGATATTTGTCAAGGAGTAACACAAGGACAAGGATTATTTGAAGAACAAGGCGCTGGAGATCAGGGACTTATGTTTGGTTATGCATCAAATGAAACTTCTGAACTTATGCCATTATCAATGTCTATTGCAAATAAATTACTTCTTAAGCTTGCAGAGTTTAGACGGGGTAATCAAGTTAGTTATTTAAGACCGGATAGTAAGAGTCAAGTAACTGTAGAATATTTAGCTGGAAAACCAAAACGAATTGATGCAGTGGTTGTTTCAACACAGCATTCTTCAGATGTTTCTCATGAAACAATAAAACAAGACGTGATTGAAAATGTTATCAAACCTGTTTGTGGAACTTGGATTGATTCTGAAACAAAGTTTTATGTGAATCCTACTGGTGCATTTGTTGTTGGTGGACCTGTTGCGGATTGTGGACTTACTGGAAGAAAAATTATTGTAGATACTTATGGCGGGCATGGAAGTCATGGCGGAGGCGCATTTAGTGGTAAAGATCCGTCTAAAGTTGATAGGAGTGCTGCATATGTTGCAAGATATATTGCGAAAAATGTTGTTGCCGCAAATTTAGCAGATAAATGTGAAGTTCAATTAGCATATGCTATTGGCGTTTCTGATCCAGTTTCAGTATTAGTTCATTGTTTTGGCACTAATAAAATTCCTGAAGAAAAAATTGGTGAATTAGTTAGAGATAATTTTGAATTAAAACCAACTGATATTATATCCCAACTTGATTTGTTAAGGCCAATATATGAGAAAACCGCCGCATATGGTCATTTTGGAAGGAATGATTCTGATTTTACTTGGGAAAAAACTGATAAAGTTGATTTACTCAAACAAGAATAATTATGTTTTAAGAGTATGTTTTATTTGTTTTTTTTAATTTTTTTTTAAAGTTGTATTGAAAAAAATAGTATAATTATTTAAATAATAATTCTTTTTCTTATTTTATTATTGATTGTAAATGATTATTGTTGATTTACACAACAAAATGAGGTGTTTATGGCAAGACGAACAATTATGTTTAAAGAATTAGGTCAGTATACTATTAATTTAGTTGGTGGGAAAGCGCTTAATCTTGGAAAATTGTATCAGAACTTTAAAGTACCTAATGGTTTTGTAATAACTACTGATGTTTATTCCGAATTTTTAATAAAAACTCAATTAGATCTTAAAATTAAACATTTATTAAATGAAATTACTGACTTTTCTAATCTTTCTTTAGTTCAACAAAAAGCAAATGAGATTCAGAAATTAATTGTAACTCTTCCAATGCCTGATGAAATAAAAGAAGATATTCTTGCAGCATATCATGTTCTTAGTTCAGGAGGAATTAATCCTGATGATTTACTAAATCCCAAAGAATCATTTGTTTCTGTAAGGAGTAGTGCCCCAAAAGAAGATTCAAAAGAAGGTAGTATTGCAGGTCAACATGCAACTTATTTGAATGTTAAAGGTGGAGGAACCATAATTAAAGCTGTGAAATCTTGTTGGGCTTCATTATTTTTAGCTAAATCATTAGTCCATCGAAATTTAAATAATGAATCATTAGAAAATATGGGTCTTGCAATTATTGTTCAAACAATGGTTAATAGTGATAAAAGTGGAGTAATATTGACAAAAAATGTTAATGTTTCCGATGGAGATAATGAATTAATAATTGAAGCAGTATTTGGATTAGGTGAATCTTTAGTTCGCGAGGAGGTCAATTTTGATTATTATTTACTTGATAAAGAAACTCTTTTGGTCAAAGAAAATAAAGTTGGATTAAAACCGTTTGAATTACAACTTGCAATTGGAGGGGGAGTTGAAAAAAGAAAGTTACTTCCTGATAAGCAACAAGCTCCAGTTTTAGATCACATAACTGCGCAATCATTAACTCAAACTGCAAAAAAAATAGAAAGTTTTTTTGGAACTTCTCAAGATATTGAGTGGGCAATAGAAAATGATGAAATTTATATTTTACAATCAAGACCCATAAATCTAAGTGAAAAACCCGTGGAAGTGACGGAACCAGTTGAATCTATTATGCTCGAAAATGATAATTTGGTTGAACCAGTATTAATTGAATCTGAACATATTGAGCCAATATTAATTGAGGATGAACCAGTTGAACCAATATTAATTGAATCCGACTCTGTTGAGCCAGTATTGATTGAGGATCAGCCCGTTGAACCAGTCATGTTAGGGTCTGTAGAGATAAAAGAAGAAATTGAGTATTTTGAACCCACACTAATTGAAACTGAACCGGTGTCAGAAAAAATAGAATTTTTAGAAAAAAAAGAAATTGAATATGATAATTGCGAAGTTTCTGAAGACATTTCATCTCCCTCCCTGTTTGAACCTATTGGTGATTCTATTCAAAAAGTTATTTTTCCAGGAATTGCTGTTGGAAAATTAACAATAGTTAATGACGTAGCGGATTTGAGTAATGTTTTAGAAGGGGACATAGTTTTGTTTAATAATTATAAAAAAGATATGTTTGGAGTTGTTAAGAGATCTCGAGCAGTAGTTTTGAATGGGTTTAATAATTCTGAACTTGAACAATATTTAGTAGAACAACAAAAACCAAGTATGATTATTGATGCGAGTAATTGTTCTTTGGTTGATTCTAGTATAGTAACTTTAAATTCTAATGAACTTAAATTAAGTTGTGTTCAATAAAACAATATTTCTTGTTAAAGATCTGTGAACATACCAACTAAATTCTTTTTCAATAACTAAACTAGTTTTTTTGATAATTTTTTTGTGATCAATAAAATCGGGAAAAATAACTACTGCTTTATACTTTAAGTTTTCAGATAAACTAGTTAAAAAATCAAAATATAATCTTTTTAGGGAATCAGTTATTTTACTACTTTTTCCATAAGGTAAATCTGTTACGACATAATCAACACTTTCACATAATTTTGTCGAATCTCTTTCATCTAAAGAATAACCTTTAATTTTATAATAATCTAAATTCTTTTTAGCACTTTTTAATAAATTTTTGTCAACATCATATCCTATTGTTTTAAATCTCATTAATCCTGCTTCTAAAAGAATTCCTCCACTACCGCAGAAGGGATCACACAAAGTTTTTCCAGTTTGAATTCCTGTAAGATTAATACATGCGCGTGCTAGTTTTGGACTTAATGAAGTTGGACAAGGTGCAGGCCTTAGATGCGGTCTTCTAAGTTTATAATCATTTTTTGGTTCATGAAGAATTTTTCCTCCAAGGATTTTTTTTTCAGTTATTACTAATTCAAATTTAGTAACTGCTTGTTTTAAATCAACTCGGGGCTCTTTTATTTGATTCCAAATATGTTTTGCAAGTTGAGCTTCTTTTTCATAAAATTTGATATGGCCTACGTTACTAATTCGTAAAGAGAAATTTTTCTTATATGCTTTATTCCAATTATATTTCTCCATTTTTTTATTGATGTTTTTTGAAGTAGATTGAAATAAATATTCATAAACTTTTTTTGTTAGTGCAAGACGGGCTAATTTAAAATTAGCATTAGAAATAATTACATTATCAATAAGTTCCCAATTCTTGGGTTTGCGTTTGGTCAAAGCAAGAATTTCTGCTTGAGCTAACTCTAAATTCTCACCAGACAAAAGAAAGACTTTTTTCATTATGAATTGATAAGTTAATGAACTATATAAATTTTAAGAAACTAGCTCTATTTTGTTTAAAAACGATTGTGTTTTGTTAATTTGATTTTTCTAGAGGATTTGTTTTTACTTAAATTGTGAGAAACTTATAAATAGTAATTCGCTATGTTTAGTATTGAGGTAATTAATTGTGAGTTTGATTGGAAGAGGAAGACCCAGAGGGAGTATAATTCGACAAAATATAGTTGAGATATTGCATATTGTTGGGACTGGTTATGCTTATGAAATTTATCAAATTTATTTAGATATATTTCCAAAAGTTACTATGCGTTCTATTTATTATCATTTACATAAAGGTTTAACAACTAATGAATTTAAGATTGAAGAAGTTAAACAAGAAACAGGGGATTATAGTTGGGGTCCTGTAACTGAAAAAACATATTATTGTTTAGGAAGTTTGGCCGAAGCTCGAGGTATTTTAATTGTTAAAAAATACTTTGAGAACAAAAAGAAAGATTAAGCTAGTATTTGTGAGAGTTTGCCATATGTTTTATCAATTTCATCAGTATATTCTGGTAGGTTTTTTTTTAATTCTTGTTTTATATAATTAAGTTCTTTTTGATCTAAAGGGATTCCCATTTCCTCGTGGCTTTTAACAATGAATGATATTAGTTCAGCATAATTTTGTCGTTTTGTCGTTTTTTCTTTTAAATAAATAATTTTTTTATTTATTATTCCATTAGTGTTTGTTTCTAAAACAAGTTCAATGCTTGCGTACATATCTGCGTTGGGATCAACTTTTGTATTTAATTTATCATATTTTGCCCATAAGTCCAATTCAAAAAATATTAATGCTTGATAATCAGGATAATAATTTTTTCGAATGGCTTCATATTCGTCAGGGTAGTTTTGAGTTATTAGTTTAACCCATTCTTTCATGCGAGGGTGATCATACACATTTAAAATTATTGAAGATGTTTTTTTATTAAAAAAGTTTTTTATTTTTTCTGGAGAGTTTTTATCTGCGGATATAAATAATGTTAATAATATGTTATTGGAATTGTGTTTTGTGAAATTTGTGTATATTGCAGTTTCACTTAATGTTGCTATTTCAACATTTTGGTAAACAAATGAATTTCCTGAACTTGCCGCAGATTTAAATGCAGAATTAACTGCTTCAGATTTAGAATATCCATATCCATGATAATATGCATACTTTTTTTTATTTTTTTGAATATAATCAATAACTGTTCCCCACGATTCAGGATTTTCTTGATAGATTCTTAAAATATCTTCGCGATCTTTCAAATCACCTAAAGCATTATCTTGGTAAACTTCTACTATAAGTTCATCTTCTTCTCCAAAGTCGAATAAACCTTGAGCAAAACCAGTATTTGTTTTTAATAAGACCACTCCAATTATTAGAATAAATATTGCGACAAGTGCTATTTGGTGAGTTTGTTTTGAGTGGTGTGATCCTGGTGTGATTGGGTGATTGGGTTCTTGATCTGCTTTTTCTAATTGTTGTAGGTGAAGAATTATTTTTTCGATAATTGGTTTGTATTTTTTTAACTCTTGAGATAGTTGTACATCTTTTTGCATTGCTTGTTTGAGTGCATTTGCGTCATGGTTTTTTACATTTTTAATTTCATCACTCTCTGCTTGAATTCTTTTTATAATAAGTGGAATTATTTTTCCATGAATTAAATGATAAAGAAAATGAGTTAGCTTTGCTTCATTAGTTAATAATTGTTCGAGATGTGTGCTTTCAGTACTATTTTTTGTTTCACGTAATGCAATCGTTAAATCTTGTGCGCTTGTTCCTGCCGCGAGTGCTGTTTTTTTACATTTGGAAAGTTCTCGTCTGTCAGTTTGAAGTTCTCTTTTTAGATCTTTAAATAACTGATTAATTTTTCCATCGCGCATATCTTGTTTTTCTTTTTTTGCAAGTTTGGCAATTTTATCTTCGGTAGTAATAATTTTATGACACAGCCTAACTAAATGTTTAAGATCATTTTTTCTTTTTTTTACAGGTTTATGAGGGTTTAGTGGATTTGTCATATTTGTTCCTTTTTTGATTGAATTTTTTATCAATTAAGTAAGATATTTTTTTTGGATATTTAATTTTAGTTCGGCTAATTCCAATTCAGAAGAAATCGTATTTGGTTTTATGACTTTTTCAATAAAAACCTGAATTCTATTTTCATCTAATTGAAAATCATATTCTACTAATTGCATTAATATATAATCACTAATTTGCTGATAATTTTTTCGTTTAAATATTTTATATTTTTTTGATGTTACAACTTCTTCCTTTTCTTGTTTTTGTGTTTTAGTATAACTTTCCCAACTTATTCTTACTTTGGCATTTTCTTCATCAATTTTTTCTTCTTTGATTGCTTTTTCAAATCGATCAAGTTCATTTTGATCTAAACAAATTATCGCACTAACTTTTTTAGTAATTTGTTTGATTTTTTTATTAATTATTTTTGTGGGTGGAAATATTATCTCTGTTGTTTTAGTTTTAAGTTTTTTTCTAATATTTTCTCCTTCATATTTATCTGCAGAAATTATTAATCTTGCACTTTTTGAGTTTGATTTAGTTTGCATTTCTGATTCTTTCTGAATTGGTGTTACTGATTCAATTGATTGAGTGATTGCGAATATCTGGGTTTCAATATCCCTTCCCACTTTTGCGTATGCATTATTTATTGCATTTTTTTGATTATTTTCAGATCCGTAAAAACATTTTAAATTAGGATAATAACTTTCTAAAAGTTTAACTGAGTTGTGTAAATTTGTATTGCTTTCTTTTTTTAGTTTGTTAAGAATTGTTTGATTATTTTCTAGTTTCATTTGAGCATTGTCTTGAATAATTGAAATTTTTGTATCTGAATTAAATATTTGTTTTGCAAAAAGTTTTCCTGGAGTGATTACTACAACTCCAATTATTAGTATTAGAATTGCTGCGAGTGCTATTTGGTGGATGTGTTTTGAATGGTGTGATCCTGGTGCGATTGGATTAGGTGTTTGTTGATCTGCTTTTTCTAATTGTTTTAAGTGAAGAATTATTTTTTCGATAATTGGTTTGTATTTTCTTAATTCTTGACTAAGCTCGGCATCTTTTTGCATTGCTTGTTTGAGCGCATTTGCGTCATGTTCTTTTACATCTTTAATTTCATCACTCTCTACTTGAATTCTTTGTTCTACGAGAGGAATTATTTTTCCATGAACTAAATGATAAAGAAAATGAGTGAGTTTTACTTCATTAGCTAGAATTTGTTGTAAGTGTGTGCTTTCTTCGCTTGTTTTAGTTTCTCTCATTACTATTGTTAAATCTTGCGCGCTTGTTCCTGCAGCGAGTGCAGTTTTTTTACATTTAGAAAGTTCTCGTCTGTCAGTTTGAAGTTTTCTTTTTAGATCTTTAAATAACCGATCAATTTTTCCGTCGCGCATATCTTGTTTTTCTTTTTTTGCATGTTTGGCAATTTTATCTTCAGCAGTAATAATTTTATGACAAAGCCTAACTAAATGTTTAAGATCATTTTTTCTTTTTTTTACAGGTTTTAGATGTAATTTTCTTAGGGGGATTGTCATATTTATATTCCATTACCTACAACGTTTCCTGCAATCATATTGAATGCAAACATAACTCCTAGTGCAATAACACTATAAAGAATTGTTGCTCTCATAAGATTTGCACCAATCAAATATTTTTCATTAAGTTTATCAGAACCATTTTCGATACCATTAACCATAATTGTCATGATGTATACTAATTGAACTACATAAAATCCAACAATTATTTGAAAATAGAATGTGGGCATACCTTGACCAAATAAACTACTAAGTCCTAAGTTTGCACCTGCACCTGATGCTGCACCGTCTGCTTGAATTTTTGTTAGTTGTCCGGTGAGTTTAGTTAAAATTGTTGTAACCATTGATGTAATTCCAATAACAATTCCTGAAATACAAGGAGCTAAAAATCCAATTTGTGATTTTAAACTACTTACAGTATCACTCATTAAGTCTTTTAGTCTTTCATCAACACGATGCATTTCTTTAATATATCTTGAAACATTAATTACTGCTTGTGCTGCAATCATTGGACCTTTACGACTACTTTCAATTAAAACTTTCATGCTAGTTTCAATTAGGTCTGAAGGATATTCGTTAGCGCTGCCATTATTTTCATCAAAGATTGCTTGTTCAACACTCATTCCGAGTCTAGTTATATTATTTGCAGTGGCTGCAAAAAATTGTCCACTAAGGGTATCACTCATTGATTCTGCAACACGTTGAAATGCCAACTCTACTGGTATTCCATCTCCAAGTCTATTACCTAATTGGAATAATGCTGATGCAAATTCATTTTCAAGTTTTTTTGTTTGATCTCTGATTTTTTTAACATTCTTAGTTTTTAAACGATAAAATAATCCTATTGGCACTCCTAAAGATAATGGGAGAAATACGCTAATTAATGCACTTCCAAGACCATAAGGTCCATTGACTTTATCAGGGTCGGTTGCATCTGGAATGTAGCCTAAAAAATAAAATTTGGCTTGTTCATGTTCGTAGACTCCTGGATCAAGAAATTCCACGCTTCCATCTCTAGTAAAAATCATGTCCCATCCTGGATTTAGTTGGTGTATGATTAACGGGAGAAACGCAATAAACAAGAAAAATATGCCTATCGCTATACAAAAATAAAGTGGAGTTATTGACATCCCGAAAAAATTAACATTAGAAAATTTTTGTATTGCGGGATTTTTTGATATGTCTACATCACCATATCCGGTAGGTCTTGTTGATAAAATATTTTTACCTAAATAAAAGACTGATGCAGGCAATATTAAATTGTATAGTGTTGCTATGTGATACCAACCAACACCTTCCATAAAACTTACTGCTAAAGGTAAAATTACTAATCCTAAAATCGGGAGAATAATTCCTAACATGTGAAGCATTGTGATTGGACCTTTAAGATTTTGAGCATAATGCATCATTTTTTCAAAAGTTTCTTCTAAAATTACTGTTAATGATTTGTCAAGCATTATTAGTCGGTTATTATCATCACTTTCAAGAAGACTTCCTTCAACTAAATGTAGTGCTTCAATAAATTCCATGTTGTATTTACGCCAAGTTTGTAAATAATTATCCAAACTTTCTCTAACTGATTCATATTTTTCAGTTTCAACATTCCAAACAACTCTTTTAAGATCAAGACTTAATGGGGGTTTAAGATAATCTGATGCAAAATCAACTGCTAATTCTATGTTTGAAGTGTGTCTCATGTATGTTACAATGTAAAAAACTGCTAAGACCATTTGATTTGATGCTTGCATTCTCCAACTATTAGCCATCATGTGAGGTGCTTTGTTAAGTGGGCCTAGAAGTGCTGCTGCAAGTATTAAGAAAAATAAGGGGAAGAACATTCCTCCAGTTATTAAATATGAAATTGCAAACCCCATAAATCCGATGAGTAATGGAGCAACCATTGCAAGACTATAAACTCCTGATGGCGTAATATTTAGGTGACATACATCAATTGATTCTTTTAGTGCTAATTCTTTTTTAGGGGAGGGTTTTAATTTGAATATTTTATCAAATTGATTGCATGCTTTTTCATACCAACTCATGTGTTTTGGGAGATATTCATCTCTGAATTCTTGGTATACTTTTGTTCGAACTACTTTAATCGGAGCATTTTCTTCTGTTACTGGCGCTAATTGATTTGAAATTTGTCCTTTATATTTTGCAAGTAAGTTTTGTAATTCTTCCTTAGGTATTCCTTTTGGCATTAGTAATTACCTCTTGTTATGGTTTTTTCTCCTTTGTAGGTCCAATAATTTTCGGCACCAAATAAAATTATGCCTTCATTTAGTTCAGGTTTTAAATGTATTTGATCTGAGAAAATTATTTCTTGATGTTTAAAACTTTTTTTAGGTTTTTTTGATTTAATTAAATTAGAATTTTGACTGTGTGTTTGAGTAATTGATTTTTGAATAAATATGACTTTACTTTTTAGATAAATTCCACATAAATATTCTTTTTCTAAATCGTCACATTTTTTTACAACTCTTAATGCCCATTTGTTTTTTTTAAGCCATAAATTTCTTTTTTTATATTCTGTTAGAATTAAGTATGCAAGTGTTGTTTTTTCAGAAAAATTAAGAAAAATTGCACTTGATCTGCCAATTTTTTTAATTTGAATAACATTTTCCTGAGCTAATTCTTTTGTAAATTTATGTGCGTGACTATATGCTGATTTTAATTTTTTAGAAATGTCTGTAATTGTTAGAATTTCATTTAAATTATTCATTAATAATTCTATTATTTTGTATTTTAGAGTTTCTGCCACGTTTAGTTATTATTATATTTTTATTATGTTTATTTGCTATTAGTGGCTTTTGTTTATAAACTTATCTTTTTTTTAGATAATAAAAATTTTTATTAATTGATTTAATCTAATTTTTAGTATTTAATTATCTATTATTTAGATAGTTTAGTTTTTGTGTGAATTGGTCTATTTTACGTTAATTTGTGATAATTCGATTTAAACAAGGTTATAGATTTAATTGGGTTTAGAATTATTTATCACTAATAATTTCAACAACATCGCGGTTTTTAAGAAGATGTTCTTTACCTACCGTTCTTTTAGATTTAACATCAATTGCGCGAATAAAATGTTTTCCTAAATCAGTATGGATTTTGTATGCGAAATCAAGAGCAGTTGAGCCATTCTTTAGTAAGAAACAATCTGGAAGAACGTTACCGTCTTGATCTTCTAATTTATTAACTCCTCCTGGAAATATTGCAATATAATCTAGAATGTCAAAAATTGATTTGTTAAGTGCATCTTGAACTCCGGTTGTACCAAATTTTTCAAGAATTGTAGTTTTGATAAAATTTAATGCAGCTTTTTGTTTGTCATTAAGTTTTTCTGCATTTAATAATTCGAATGAATTTTCTCCTGGGAGATATTTGATGAGTCCGTGTTTATCTGCTTCTTTTAATGCGAGTTCACTTTCGGCACTACAAGGAATGATTGTGTAATCTGGAAAATCATTTTTTAATCTTTCAAAATTTTTCTCAGCTCCGGGAACATCAATTTTATTTGCTGCAATGATCATTGGTTTTGTGATTTTTCTTAATTCTGTTGATAAATTAAGAAGATGTTCTTCAGTCCATTCGCTTGGTTTTGTGGGATTTAATTCAAGTTTGTGTATTGCTGCGGCAACCATGTCTTCTGTTACTTTGAGAGCGGAGAGTTGTTTTCCTAGTGATTTTGCAATTTCTGTTTTTTCTTGCATTACTTGTCTGGCAAATTTAATCCAGCCTTTTTTAAGAATTCCTAAATACCAAAAATCAAGTTCTTTTTCTAAGAATTTAATATCATTTGCAGGATCATAACTTAATTGCGGAACTGGTTCTCCTTTTTCATTAACACTTCCTGAGATATCAATAACATGAACTAATGCGTCCGCTTGTCTTAAATCTTCTAAGAATTGATTTCCCATTCCTAGCCCTTCATGAGCTCCTGGAACTAGCCCTGCAACATCCATCAAATCAATAGGTACAAATCTCCAGTGATTAATGCAAAATCCAGTTCTGGGATTGCACTGTCTGTCAAATTCTTTATCGACACATTCTATTTTTATGAATCCGACTGCATGATTTGGTTTAATGGTTGTAAAAGGATAATTAGCAATATCTACATCTGCTAAGGTTGCTGCTTTGAAAAATGTACTTTTTCCACAAGATGGTTTTCCCACTATTCCTACAAACATAACTTTTGGGATAAGTATGAGTTATATAAATCTTTTTCTCAAATTTATCAATAATTATTTAAATCAATTATTGGTTTGGTTTCATATGCCTTATGCATTTGGTCACTTAGTTGGCTCTTGGATTATTGGAAAATTATATGAAAAAAAGAATAAAAAAAGTTTACATAATCTTGTTTGGTTTTTTTTACTTCTTGGCGCAGTATTTCCTGATTCAGATTATTTGATTGAATGGCTATTTAAAATAGAATTTCATAGAATGTTTACTCATAGTTTGATATTTTTGCTTATTGCAAGTTTTCTTGTGTTTGTATTTTCGGAAATTATAAGTAAACAAAATAAAGAATATGCTCTGTTTTTTGGACTTGGAATTTTAATTCATTTAATTTTAGATTCTATACTTGCACCTGGAATTATGCTTTTTTGGCCAAGTAAATTATTATTTTCAGTTCAAGGGATTTCTAATTATTCTTTGAATAGTTTTCAAATGTTAGACTCTGGTTCAAGATTGGGATATTTAAAATGGGCTATATTTGATATGGGTATTGGAACTGCGTGGATGTTTTGGTTAATTATTAATAAAAATATAAATTTTAGTAAATAAATTTTTAGTAGATGTATTTTAATTCTTATTGGAATTGTTTGAATTTTTATTTTGGGGTTACTCATAAATTTTTAATTTAAGGCGAAATGTTTATAAAGTATTTTTTATATGAATAAGCATATGGGAGATAAGAAGCCAGTAATAAATCTTAGAATTAATTATAAGGATGTTTTTAGTGTTAAAGGGCTTTACAAAATGGTCCATTTCTGGTTGGTTGAAAATGGGTACTGTAATGATAGTAATGATAAATGGATTGAAAAGTTATTTGTTGAACGTGTGAGTAATAATGGGATGAAAGAGATGTGGATGTGGTGGCGAACTGATAAATCTACTGATTCTATGTTTAAATTTTATTTTAATGTGGATTTTCATTTTCTTGGAATAACTACTACTGAAATAATGTATGAGGGAAAAAAATTTAAATCCAATAGTGGAGAAATAGATTTAGAATTTTTTACATTTATTGAATTTGATCCTTCTGGAAAATGGGATGATCATTTTATTCTTAGCAATAGTTTAGTTAAAAATTGGTGGAGAAATAAAGCATATAAAGACCAGTTTGATAAAAAAGCAGAAGAACTTTACAAAGATGCTTATAGGTTGCATAGTGCAATTTCTCAATATCTTGATTTGAAAGCATTTTTACATGAATATCAAGGAAAACCTTTCCATCCAAAAAAAGGACCTACTGCATAAATTTTATTTTTTCTTTAAACCAGTTTAAAGAGTTTATTGATTAGATTTATTTCTATTAATTGTCTGTATTAATTGTGAGATGACGTTGAAAAATGGTGATGTTAAATTTAATTTTGGGGTAACTGTTTTAGGAATTGGGAACTCTCATTCTGAGTTGTATTATAGAAGTAGTTTTTTATTACACGCAGCAGGAGAAACTGTTTTGGTTGATTGTCCTGATCCCATACAAAAAATGTTTAAAGAGGGGTATATGGCGCGAGAACGAAAAATTAAACCTGAATCAATTGATTCTGTAATAATCACTCATGCACACGGAGATCATTGTAATGGTCTGGAAAGTTTGGGATTTCAACTTTATAATGAAAAATGGTTTGGAAGAAGACTTAATCCAGTTAATTTATATTGTTTAGATTTTGATGCAATTTGGGGTAGACTTTGTGGGAGTATGGGTGAATTACTCAATCCATTTACGCAACAATTAGAGTGTAAAAGTCTTGAAGATTATTTTAATCTCATTTTGCTTGTTCCAGAAAAAGAGCGGGAAATTGGATATTTAACTGTCCAAATATATAAAACAAAACATCATGGGCTAAATTCATTTGGGTTTAAAGCAAGTGTTTGCAATCAAAGTTTGGGATATAGTTCGGACACTACATTTGATCCTGGACTTATAGAATTTTTTCAAGATTGTGATGTAATAATTCATGAATGCAATGGGGCTTTGCCGGGAATTCATACGGGTTATGAACAACTAATGAGTTTACCTGAGACTATACGAAAAAAAATGTATCTTATTCACTGTCCTGATCACTTCGATAGATTTAACTCTAAAATAAAAGTATTAGAAGAAGGACAATATTTGGAAATTGGATAAATATTTTTTTAAATTTATTATTTGATATTGAATTTTTTATTTAGCATTGTTGCAATGTATTTTTTAAATTTTAGTTGAGTTTCTATTTTGTTTTCGAGTTCGAGTGCAATGTCAGTACTAAAAATTTGTTTTGGAAGATTTTTTAGAAAATCAAATTGATTTTTGTTAGTTATAAAATGAAGATCTCTTTTTCTTTTTTTACTGTATCCATTTAAGTGGTTTGCGTGAAATTTTGTATTTTTGGCATGGTTCATGACATAATCATATTCTATTTTTTTTAGATCTCTTGCCGCGGTAAAATGCGCTAAGTCAATACAAAAACCACCTGCTTTGTTTGGTTCAGTTTTATTTTCTATTATGTTGTTGTAATTTAGTTCAAGAACTATGTTTTTTCTAAATTCTTTAAATTTTTTATAAAAATAATCAAAACTGTTTTCATGACAATTAAAATAAAATGTTTTAAATCTTTTATGAAGATAATTAACTTCAGAAGGGGTAAAATCTTCGACTCTCATATGAACTAATTTAATTTGAGTAACGCAGGATTTTTCTAATGCTGCATATAGGGGTTTTCTTTCTTGTTTAGTTAGAGTTGTTGGAAATAATGCTATTTTATTGATTTTAAATTTATTGATCTCTTTAATTTGGTCTTTCCAATGGTCTTTTTTGCGTTTGTTTGATGTACAAGTTACGCCGACAAATATTCTTTTATTAAAATTAAGCAGTTTGACACACCTCTTTTTGCTTATTTTGTATTTTTAAAGTTATTATTCTTTTCTTTTTAAATAATTCCTTTTTAAATGGCTCGGTTAGTTATATAACTTGTTTTGACGTTCTATGCCCTGTTCTCACTGTGCAGTAGTGTTTAATGGAAAGATTTAAATATGATTGCTTTTTTTTATTATTGATATGTTAGAGAAAAAATTATCTGGAAATAGAGTGGGTGATGCAATTATTAGATCGCACATTGCCACTAATAATGTTTTTGAAAATAAAAGTTTAGAAAATATAGTTTTTACGCCTCATAATTGGATTGCAAGAAAAAGATCTGATTATATTCGTAACTCTAAGCCTTCACGAAGTACTAATTTAGGTAAAATTGGATTTGGACTGGCTTATTTAACATCAGGATTATTAACTTATTCTACTTATGTTGGATCTGAAGTTTTTGGAAGAGTTGCAGAATCAACAGTTCGAGTTGCGGGTAGACTTGCAAAAGGTATTTTGAAAATTCCATATAAATTAATTGATAAAAAGGAAAAATCAGGAGTTAAACAAGTTATTAATTCTCTTGAGAGAACTGATTCTGAATCCCCTGTGTTTGAAGCAGAAGAAGGAACAGAATTAACAAAGTTAGAAAAAGGTTCAAATTTATTTTCTAGATTATATCGTCAAACTAAAAGTAAAATATCTCAATATTTTGGTGCAGAAGGAGTAGAACCTTATGATAAAAAAAGAAATGCTAGATGTCGAAGACAATTTGGCCGAGATTTAGGAACTCTAGGATTATCTGCTTATATTTTTTTGAAAGGAATCGGAGTAATATTTGGCGGGTCTGATCCGGTTGTTGAATTAGATAAACCAGTAGTTCAAGAACCTCTACCTCCTGTGACTACAAAATTACAAGGAGAAGAACTTTTTGAAGCGCAAGTCAATCGAGAGGTGGAAAGACTTGGAATTAAATATGATTCTTCTGCAATAGATTATGCTCGTCAAGTAATTGAAAATGGACATAAAATAAAACTGCATCCTGAAAAAAATCAAAAATTAAAAGGAGAAATGTTAGGAAAAATTAAAGGATCATTTCCAACTATTAAAGTATCAACTTTATTTGGGTTTGCAGATGATTCTACTGATTTAGAACATATTGCTGCACTTTATTCTGCACAACAAAGAGTGTTGGATAGAGTTGGAACAAAATATAATACTCATTTACCTATGACTTTTTTAGTTGCAGCACTTTCTGCAGAAGGGCACAGTCTAAATGTTGATCATTCTAGTTATCGATCATTACATGGTTTTCAAAATTATGGTCTAGATACTTTCGGAAGTAATTTTAAACATATTGTTAGGAGAGGTTTTTTAGATAAAGAATTTAAAGCTAATTTTAGGTTGGCGTATGCAACGAATGAAAAAGGACAATCAGTTCAAACTGCAAGATTTAACGATAAAGAATTTGCATTTGAAGCATTTGTTGCTGAAATGGGTAGTCGACAAATGTTATTTTACAAACATTTAGAAAAATATGGTATTGATTCTTCTCAAGTTACACCTGAAGAAGTTTTATTTTTTACATATGCATATTATAATGGCGGTCCGGGAAGTGTTAAGTCAGTTTTAAGACAAGGATCAATTGAGAAATTGCATAGTTATTTTGCAAATGTTCATAATGGTGGAGCTAAAGGAAATTCATTTGGAGTTTTAGCAACTCACTCTTGGTTAGATGATAGTGGTCATTTCAATGAAACTCCTGAAGGATCTTATTTTTGGGCAGATAAGTCTGCAGCACAAACAGTTATGAATTTGTTTGATTAAATAATTTTATTGTTTTTTTATTTTCTATATTTTTTAAATTTATTTTATAGTTTTGAATTAGTGGTATAAGTAATTCTTTTTCCTGATAGTGCTTGATACATTTGTTCACAAACATAACCTAAATGAATTCTTAAATTAGTATCTACATGTTGAACAGGTATTTCAATTATTGGACCTTTATGAAATCCTGAAGTTACAACATCAGTTGTGAATGTTTGATAAATTTTTGCTAATGCATTAATTTCTTCAGGAGTCCAACCTCCTTCTATTTCTGCAGGTCTCCCTCTTTGAAGTATTCGTTGCCAAGAAAAGTCACCTGGTGCTTTTAGATGAATCATTAAATCTGCTTGTGGTAGTTGTTCATTTGCTCGTCTAAATTCAGCCATTAAAACATCATATTCTCTGGGTTTTAGTATTCCTTGTTCTTTGAAAGCTCTGCTAAATGCGAGAATATCTTCTGGGAGGGATCTATCTTTAATATAACTTGTATTACCAGATTTGCCTTGTATTCTTTGTGCAGAACGAAATTCTAAAAAATTTCTTTGTAATTGTAAACAATGAGTTGGTTTGTCTGCTAAGAATGGATATAAAAGCGGATTTTTTTCTGGATTTTCATATAATCCTTGTAAATCTAATGCTTGGGCTAAGTTTGCAGTTAAAGAAGATTTACCTAATGCGACATTTCCTGCGATAGTTATTAATGAAGGATGCGCTGCTAAATACTCTCTTAAAATGTTTTCTGCGTGAATTGCTCTTGATGTTGCAAGTGTTTCCGGGAGCGATATCCAATCAATTAATCCAGGAGTTCTTATTCTTAAATCAAGTCGGTTTATTGTGTCCACTATTTTTTGAGCAGTATCTTCTAAATAACTTCTTTCTTCAATATCTTCATTTGCATCAACGAAAATAACTGGACAAGTTATATGCTGTGCGACAAATGCTTCATAAAGTTGGTTGAGTTTTTCAATATATTCTCGAGGAATTTGTTTTTCCATATCTCTTCCGCGAGTTGAAATTCTGGACATTAATGTGTCAATATCAGCTCTTAAATAAACCATTAAATCAGGTTCCTCAATTTCACGAGTCATTAAATCAAATGTTCTTTGATATACTGCAAATTGCGCTTCAGACATGTGGCCTAATTCTCTTTGTGCCATACCAAAAATAAAATAATCTTCTCTAAGAGTTCTGTCTTCAAGAACGATTCCTCTGCAATTTCTAATTTGATGTTCTCGTTCAAGACGGCCATTAAAGAATTCAATTTGGGCTTCGAATGCATGTGCTTTAGGATCTTTATAAAAATCTGCAAGTCCTGCATCATTAAAAATTTCTGAAAATTGATGAACTCCGTAAATTCCATTTGGAGGTAGAGTTCTAAGAAGGGTATCTTTCATTCTTGGACTTGATAAGAAATCGCATAATGTTGATTTTCCACTGCCTATGTTTCCTGTAACTGCAATTCTTAAATTATCTGCATAGTATGCCAAATGATCACCCTTTTATTGTTAATATTTTTTTAATAGATTTAGTTTTGAAATTAGAATATTAAAAGAATTATTGTGCTGATAAATATATGTTGGATTTGTTATGATAATTAAATTTGAGGTTTTGTTTTTTATTTTCTATATTTGTTGTATTTATTTTATGGGTTTTTATTTTGTGAGTTTGAGTTCTTCATTTAAAGAATGAGTGAATAAATTTATCATTTCTAAGTCTACTGCATCTTGAGAATTAGTTTTAATAATTAAACTGCTATTATTTTGGTTAAATCTTTGTAATTTGTGGTTCTCTTGTTCTCTAAAAAATTGAGTATTATTAAGGAGCATGAAATGATGAGCTCTAAGTTGGTTTTGTTTTCTTGAATTATTTAAAATAAATTTTGCAGAATTAAGAAATTTTAAAAAAGTGTCTCCAGGCAACCCATACATTAAATCAATTTTAGATTTAAATTTTGCAGTATCAAGTAGGTGCAAAGCAGTTTTTACTTTTTTTAAGTCATATGATCTTCCTGAGCTTTTTAAAACTGTTTGATCGGTTGATTGAAGTCCTAATTCGACATTAATATTTAAATTAAAAGATTCAAGTTGTGTTATTAATTCTTGGTCTATTAATTCAGGTTTTAATTCAAAGTTTACTGAAAGTTTTTTGTTTTTACAATTTTTTTGAATGATTTCTAAAACTTTTTTAAGTCGAGTTTTATTAATATTTAAATTAGCGTCAAGAATAGTTAAACTTTTGAATTGGTAGTTTTTAAATAAGTATGCAATATTTTTTTTTAAGTAATTAAATGAAAATTCCCTTGGTTTTTCACATTCTGCATAAAAACAATATTTGCAAGAGTAAGGACAACCTCTTGTTGTTTCTATTTTGATAGAATGATATGTGTCTTTTTCTTTAAGTCTGTAGGGAAAGGGAATATCATCTAAATTTTTAAGAGCTATTTTTTTTGTTTTAATGATTTTATTATTTTTTTTGTATATTAAATTAGGAACGCTATTTAGGTTAGGGGATTTCTTGTTTAATTGAGTAATTAAATTTGAAAATGCAAGTTCTCCTTCGCCCTGAATTACAAACTCAATATGCTTTGTGAGTGCAGACTCATTAACTTCAACCCCTCCTAAAATAATTTTAATTTTTGGGTTGATAGTTTTTATTGCTCTTGCCATATTTTTGATTACTTCAATACTCCAAATATAACAACTAAATGCGACAACATCTGGTTTTTGTAAAATAATGTAGGTTAGTGCTTGGAGTTCAATATTTTTGTTAATGTCATAACTAAATCTGTTTCCAAAAGAAAATTCTTTAATTATAAATTGATTAAGTGAATTGTTTTTTTGCGCAAAACTTTTTAGATAAGTTAAGCCTAAGGGGAAACTGTCCTCTTGCAGATTAAATCCTGTTAATAATATTTTCATTTTGTTCTAAAAATTCTAGTATTTCTTTAAATTTTATTTTATTTTTTATTGGTTTGAGTGGGAATTTATTATTTGGCTCGCAATATTTTTTGAAAATGCATTTTTGACAAGTAATATTTTTATTTTTATGTTCTATTTTATTGGTGAATAAGTCATAATTGTGTTGGATTAAACTAGTCTCATTGCAGAATGGAACTCCTCTAAAAATAGGATAAAATCTATTTGCTACGAGTGTTGCAAAATGGGTTTTAATATTTTTTAAGTCAGTTGGAGATTTAATATTAAGAATAATTCTATTAACTCTCTCTATTTGAGATAAGTGAATTTTTTCAAAAATGTTTGTGGGAATTATTAATTCGACAAAATTATTTTTAGATTTGCAATTGAGAATTGAAGAATTAATTTGATTTTTATTATTTATTATTATTGAAAAAAAATTGATTTTTGATTCTTTTAAATTTGGCTTTGTCAAATTTGATTTAATTTGAATTCCTTTGAATCTTTTTTTGTAATTTGTGTAGAATTTATTTACGTTAGTTAAGTCTAACTTATTAGAAATTTGTATTATTAATTGTTCTATGTTTTTTAAGTTGTCTTTTTGTTTGTTTACCTCTTTTAAACTACTTATTGTTTTTTTTAACATGTTTTTTTAAAATGGGAGTTGGTTTATAAATTTTAACTATTTGATGACGATTTTATTTGTTTATGAATTAGATCTATTTTTTGATTTTAACTTATTTATTAAACAAATTAATTTTAATTAAGAGTTTTAAATTTTATTTTTAAACGAGTAGTTAACTATAAATATGTTTGAAGTTACAAAAATATATTGTTAAAGATTGTTTAAAAAGAGTGGGTGGTTATGAAATTAAATAAGTTATTAGTTATTTTTGGATTTCTATTTATTCTATTAGTGTCATCTATAAATGGCGAATCTAATTGCGGGATTGTTGTTTATGAAGGTGATTTAGTTCAGTTAGATCCTGAAGCACAAGATCCTGATTCAGATATTGGGCCTGCAGGTGAATTAATTTGGGAATTTGGATCTCCCTTCGATTCAGCAGGAATATGGCAGACAAAAAAAGGTCAAAGAGGAATATTTGATTTTTGGGTGAGTGTTACTGATGGTGAATTTACGGATGTTCGGAATGCTTGTGTTGAAGTATTAAATAATAATCAAAACCCGATTATAGAATATGTTGATTCTGTTAAAATGATTCGAGGTCAATCAAAAACTTTGAATTCATATTGTTATGATCCTGATGGGGATATTGTTTCGGTTTCATATGCAGTTAATGGTCGTGAAATAAATTCATTAAATTATGAACCTCCTGGATTATATTATGTTGATGTAATTTGTGAAGATGGCTTTGGAGGAGTTGATACTGCAAGAACAACAGTTGAAGTTTTAATGCCTGAAATAATGAAATCACAACAAGAAATTAAAAAATCTATTAGTTCGCCAGTTGATCAGTCAATTGTTGTTTATCAATCATCTGTTGAATCAGAAAATTTATCAATTAAAATTAATGAAATCAAATCTGATATTGATTTAGTGGTTTTAGAAAAATCAGGAGTTAAAGTTATTATTTCTGAAGATGCTTTTTGGAATACTATCGAATCTGATGAAACTGCGAAAACAATTATTCTTGAAAATAATTTTGAAAATGATCTCGCGAGTGATTGTGAAACAAAAACTAAAAATAATTTAACTCGCACTTGTTATTGTGCAAAATATGGTAAATAATTGTTATTGTTATTATTAAATAAATTTATTAATTAAAACTCGAGGTGTTTAAATGACTGTAAGAAAAAAACATGTTTTTTTAAAAAAAGGAATTTCGTCTAAGAAAAAGACGTTTTTGCTAACAACGTTTGTTATTGCATTATTTGCTTTATCATTAATTGTTTATGGTGCTTTACAAGATCCACAAACATTCTTAAATCAAGAAGATGCAGAACACTATACCAAATACTTTTTCTCAAGAGATGAGTGTAGATATTTATTTCCTGAAGGAAGTTGTATAGTGGACGATCAATATTGTAATCAAAATTCATATGATTATAGCATTATGAAATTAGAACCATATTCGGATTATTGTGAACAAGGAACTGTTGTATTTAATGCACCAACCGTAGTTCCTTCAGTAGTTCCAAAACCCACTAGTACTGAATCAAAAGATTCCGTGGGAGATTGTACATTTGTGCAAGATGAAGGTAGTTTAGTAAGTTTAAGACCTGAAGGATATGATCCTGACAAAGACATTGGTCCTGCAGGAAAATTATTATGGACATTTTTTGAACCATTTAATAATCAAGGCGCATGGCAAACTGTTAAAGGAGATGCAGGAATTATTTGGTCTAAAGTAAAACTTTCAGATGGAGAATTTTACGATGAAAGAACATTTTGTATTGAACTTTTAAAAACTAATTCCCCTCCAAAATTAGTTGGAGCAGAAGATGTTTTTGCAAAAGAAGGAGAAACAGTAAACTTAGATGTAAGTTGTTCTGATCCTGATGGGGATAAATTAAAATTATACATTTCAGGATTTATGACTTCTGCACAAAAAGAATTAAGTTTTGAAGATGCTGGAACTCATGCAATCAAATTTGTGTGCCAAGATCCTGATGGAGAAACAGATGAGAAAACTATTACATTAACAGTTGAAGATGTAAATAGACCTCCTCAATTAGTAACTCCTGATACAGTTGTTGTTGATGAAAAACAAAAAGCAGTAATTACTGCAAAAGTTGCTGATCCTGACGGAGATTCTGTAACTGTTACTTTTGAATCGCCATTTGATGAAAAAGGCGAATGGGTAACTGTTAAAGGTGATTTTGGAACTAAAACAATTACAGTTGAAGCTAGTGATGGAAAAGCAAAAGTTAGTAAGGATGTAAAGGTAGTAGTAAATAAAATTAATTCTGCACCAGTTTTATCAGATATTAAAGATATTATTGTATACGAAGGTGAAGTTGTAGAAATTACTCCTAAAGCATCAGATGAAGATGGTGATAAATTATCTGTATCATTTGAAGGTTTTATGAGTGCTGCTACAAAACAAACTGACTATGATGGTGCAGGAGAATATACTGTAACTGTTACTGTAAAAGACTTAAGTGGAGAAGAAGATTCACAAGTAGTTAATGTGAAAGTAATTAATAGGAACAGACCACCATCAATTACGAAGTTGAAATAAATTTTTTAATTTTTTTTATTCTTCTTTTTTTGTTGTTTTAGGTTATCTACAATAAGTTTTGTTATATTGTTATATTTTTTTTGGTCTAGGTGTTGTTTTTATTCCGAAGAGTTTATATTGTTCTTTTTAACTTTATTTGGTATGAAACCTTTTGCAAGAGTTGTTCCTTATAATATTGAAAATCTTCTTTATTTTATTATGAACTCTAATAACATTGAAGATATTCCTCATGATGTTGAAAGTGTCACTTTCATTAATCATTATAGAGCATTTGATTATCTAAAAGGATCTGAGGGTAATTTTTCAATTTTAGAACTTCACAGAATTCTTATGGAAGATCAGCTTTCTAATCCAGGAACTTATCGTAAAGTTAAAGTAAGAGTTGCTGATCATGTTGCACCTGATCCAAGAAATATTCCTTCTCTTATGCGAGAGCTAGAAACAAGGTTTGACGAAGATCCTTGGTTTGTTCATAATCAATTTCTTTGGATTCATCCCTTTGTAGATGGTAATGGGCGTACTGCACGTCTTCTTCTTAATAATTTACACAGATTAAGTTATTCCGATCAAATGATTATTGTTGATTCAAATAAAAGAGATTTGTATTACCAGATGCTTGAGGATTTTGATAGAACTAAATAAATGTTTAAGAAATGCATTTTTTTATTAAGTCTTTTTATTGGTTTTTTATGTGTTTTTTTTGGTTTTTGTTGCTTTAAGTTCTACAACAAGAATTATTATATTTGGGGGGTATTCAAATGGGTAACTCTTTTTGAGGTAAAAAAATGAATTTTAAAGAATTTATTCAAGGGAAAAAATTAATTGTAGGTATGATTCATGTGAGGGCACTTGCTGGAACGCCTAAAAATAGTTTGTCTTCACAAGAAATTATTTTTAAAGCAGTTGAAGAAGCAAAAATTTATCAAAAACATGGACTAAATGTTGTCGCAATAGAAAATATGCATGATTTGCCATACACAAAAAATATTGGTCCGGAAATAATTGCTTTAATGAGCATTATTGGTAAAGAAATAAAAAAATTAGGATTATATTGTGGAATTCAAATCTTAGCTGCGGCCAATAAAGAAGCATTAGCAGTAGCGAAAGCTGCAGGACTTGACTTTGTTCGTGTAGAAGGATTTGTTTATGCGCATATTGGCGATGAAGGATACATAGAATCTTGTGCGGGTGATTTATTAAGATACAAAAAACAAATTGGTGCGGAAGATGTGTTAATTTTTACAGACATTAAAAAGAAACATTCCGCGCATGCTTTAACGTCCGATGTTGATATTGTGGAAACTGCGCATACTGCTGAATTTTTCTTGTCAGATGGAGTAATAATTACTGGTAGTTGTACTGGTAAAGAAGCTTCTCTTGAAGAGATACAAAAAGTCAAAGAACAAGTTAATGTTCCGTTAATAATTGGTTCAGGAATAACTGCTGAGAATGTTCATAAATTCATGAGTGCAGACATTTTTATTGTGGGATCTTACTTTAAGAAAAATGGTTTATGGTCAAATGAAATTGAGGAAGATAGAATTGAATCTTTGATGACAGAATTTGAAAAGAAAAAAATAATTTAATTTTTTTATAATTTTTTTTATTCTTCTATTGTGACTTTTTCTAAAACCACATCTTCATCAGGTTGATCATTATGATCTCGTTTTGTTTTAGAAATATCAATGACTATGTTTAATCCATCAATTACTTCTCCAAATACTGGATGTGCGTTATCTAGGAAATGGTTGCCTGCGACATTGATAAAAAATTGACTTCCACCTGTATTTGGTCCTGAATTTGCCATTGCAATAGATCCTTTAAAATTTTTATTATTATCTGTGAATTCATCAGAAATTTTATATCCAGGTCCGCCAGTTCCCCATTGTTGTCGTTTAGCATTATTTTTACTTTGAGGATCTCCGCCTTGAATCATAAATTTAGGAATGACTCTGTGAAATTTAGTATTGTCGTAAAAACCTCTTTTGGCTAAGTCGATGAAGTTTTTTGTTGTGATTGGCATTGAGTCTGTATAAATCTTTATTTTTATTGTTCCAAGGTTTGTGGTTAGTATTGCTTGTGTCATTTTTCAATTAAATATTTTTTTAATATTTATTAAATCTTTGTTTTTGATTATTTTTGATTTAGACCAGAGAAAATTAAAATTTTGTTTGTAAGTATCAGCTACATCTTTGTTTTTTATGAGTATGACGTGAAAGGGGGGTTGTAAAATGAATAGTGCAACTTTTGATCCGTAGATGTACGCAGTTGTAGGTATTTCTTTTTTAGAATCTAAATATTTATATGATCCATTTTTTGTTTTCACAATATATCCTTTTTTGTCGAATACAATTTTTTCTTGAATATTATTTTTTTCTATTCTTTTAAGAAATTGGACTAACTGAATGTGGATTTGAGGGTGTTTTTGTTTATTGGATTTGGCAATGCAATAATAGTTTTTCCCTGTTTTAATAATATCATTATATACTGATTTTATTCCTTTTAGTCCTTTGAATAATTCGACTGTAGTATTTTCTTTTGGAAGGTTTGATAAATCGATTAATTCGGGAAGTATTTTTTCTTCAATTTGAGTCTTTTTTTCTTCGATGTATTCTAATATATTTTCTGGAGGTGCTGCTTGAAAGTGTTTTTTCTGATCTGATGTGAATGTACTAACTAATCCCTTTTCTCTTAATTTTTCTAAAAGATCATATATGTGGGTTCTATGAAGGCCTGTTTCTTGGTGGATTTTGCTAACTAGTGTAGGTCCTAGTTTAAGCAATGCTTTGTAAACTATTACTTCTGCATCTAAAAATCCTAATTGTTTGAACACTTCATTGTCCATTTTATTGTTGGTTTGTTATTGTTCTATTTAAAGTTTTTGTCTCTGTAAAGACAGCAAGATTTTAAGTAGTTTTAATTATTTACTGGGGGGTAATAACTTATGATTTGTTGTTGAGATGAAAAATGTAAGGAGTGGGATAATGCAAATTGAAAACCAATTAGATCTTTTGATTGTGATGAATAATAAAGAAATTGCAGAAGCGTATGAGTTGGATGCGAAAGTTCAATTTGGCTTAACTGCATCAAGTATTACTCATGGTAGATTTGCAATGGAATATTTGAATTCCTGTTCTGATGAAAATTTGCCTAGAGCAACTTTAGTTGATTCAAGCTTGCAAAAAGATGAACTGAGAGATTATCCTGTTTTGATATTGGAACACCTTCAAAAAAGAAATGCCATGGAGTATTTTGGTTATGTTTGTTTTCACTTAGGTCCTTATGAGAGAGAACTTCATCGAAGAACTGGGGTGGATGATTTTTTTGAACAAACAAACGAATTTGGTGAAGGAGATCCAGTTTATGAATTTATGAAAAATTTAGCAAGAGAAAAATTGCGAGAGTAATAAAAATGGAATTAAATGAAAATATGATAAATGAATTTTATGGTTGTTATTTTGGAGATAAATGGGCAAAACCAGAATCAGCAACATCTAAAAAAGTTTTGTTTACTAGAACTTATGATTCTGGAATTAGAATTTCAGTTATGTTTCCTAAAAGTTTGAATGGGGATGAAGAGTATACTGTTTTGTTGGCGGTAAATCCAAAAGAACAAGAAACAACTCAAGACATTATTGATGTGTTTAACGAATTAGGTGTTCGAGCAGATCAAGTTTTATTTGAAAAAGGAGATTTAACTTCTGTTAATGGTTGGGCGCGTTATGTTTCATGTAAATCTGTTTATCATTACAAAGATTTGGAAACTGTAGGTGAACAAGTTAGACAAATGGAGTTGCTTTATGGAGATGCACCTTCACAAATCCAAAGAGAATTTAATGCTCATGGAAGAGAATTATTGGATATAGAAAGATTATATGCGCAAACTTTAGAAAAGTATGGCTTTAGTGCAAGGTTTGAAAAAGAAACTCCTAAAGCAAAGTCGCTTCCTAAAAATTTGCCTTCAAAACGTAGTAGCGAAATTGCACCAACGTGTTTTATTGAACATCCTGAATTGATGCCTAAAATTTATTTTACTTATTGTTCATTTTCAGGTGTCTTTGATATTGCCATGGATCCTTTCTTTAAAGAGTTTAAAAATTGTATCCGCGGTGAAGGTCCAATAAGTTCGCAACCTCTTGACGAATTGGCTGAGTTGTTAATTATGCAAAGCAGTTCTTTAGTGCAAGCAAATGATTTAGTAGAACTTTTGTCATTAAAACAAGGTGGGCGCGAAGATTTTTGGGTTGATAGATCAGATACTCGAGCTGAAGGTCCAAGAGACTTAATGGTTGTTGAGACTAAATTTCTAAAGCCTTTAGAAGAATATTTGAACGGTTTGGTGTAAACAAATGGGAAATTTATTGAGAGTTTATGAAACAGATAATAATGTTTTTGTAACAAATGAACAAAATGAAATTATTGATTCTTTTGGAAGTTTTGATATTTGTGAAGGAGATCATTTAGCCGAACTAGTTTCAGAATCAAAAAGAATTTATGAGAAAACTGAAGTTGTGGCTTTTGAAGAAAGATATTCTAAAGAAGTATATCGTCCAGGTTCGGATATGGTAATAACTAAAATTCCTTTTGATGAACCGAGATTTATGTTATCAAGTAAACAATCTTTTCAAAAATTTTCTGTTAAATTTGTTTCATTATATCCTGAGGAGTATATGGGACATATTGCTCGTAGATATATTACATTGGAATCTGCGTTAAGAACTGAATAACTATTTTATACATTTATTAAATTTAGAGGTTTAAAAAAAATGAGCGAAAATCAAGATTGGCAGTCAAAAGCATATGCACTTTTTTCAGAAGATACTATGGATCTTAGACGTTTACAGGGAGTTCTTGGAGCTGGTTTTAAATCTCAATCTGATTGTTGTGTGGGAAATGTTCTTGATGATTTAATCGCGTTAGGGGTAACTCAAAATCACACAATAGAATCTTTTGGACGTGAAGAAAAATCTTATTTAGCAAGTTCATCCAGTTCGGTTTGTGTTGGGGGAACACAGTTAGTTACGCACTTAAATCAAAAAATGAGTGGAGATTTAGGTTTAGCAAAAAATTTGGCAAACTATTTTTTATTAACTGAAGTTGCTATTTATTGTGAAAAATTATCTATGTTTCATAAAGACAAAAAAATAGTTGTTGATGTATCTTCATTAAATTTAGATAGGTTTAATTATGATTTTTATTATGGTCTTTGTTCATACTTTGGTTCTTGTGATTATTATTTGACAGAACCTATTGATTAATAATTATGATTAAAAAGGAGAATTTTGTTAATAATTTATAGGGAGATTAAATAAATGGTAGCATCAATAAATATGACTTACACTGGAGAATCAAGAGAGTTTGAAGATCCTAGAACTGAAACTTTGTATGATCTGTTAGTATTTAGAGATCATATATTTGAAGCATTAACTTATTTTCATATGAAAACTTCTAAAGGGGAAGAATTAGAATCTGTCGATGCGGTTCTTTGTAAGTATTTTCTTTTGAAGGATGAGGTTGCACAATTGCATTTAGAAGGCAGTGCAAAATTTGGTGGATTAAATATAGAAACTGGGAGAGTTATTTATGACATTTCAGGTTTAGTGCATAAAATTTCCTCCAGATTTGATTTTTCATCTTTATTGAGCGTTTCTTCATTGGATGGCGAAGTTGTAGATTTATTTTCTGAAAACTTTTTTGAAATTGCAGGACATTTTTTTAAAAAAGAATTTGACAATATATTAGGCCCAGATCCTGCTTTTAATTGTAAGGGTTGTTCAAATTTAGAAACAAAATATATTCCTGAAGAAGGAGGACCTGATCCTAGGATGGTTCGCGAAGAGGCATATTATTCTAAGTCTTGTGGAATTTCTAGTAATTTGGTTGAGTGGGGTGTTTTGGCAAGTCAACAGAAAGTAAAAGAAAGCAGTTCTAGTATGTTTTATTATCAATTTGAATCAGTTTGGGATGAATTAAGAGAGTCTCAGTTAAATTCTTTAGGTGTTTGTAAGAATCAAAAGCCTGTCGTAGATGCAACAGTTTACAACGCAGTTGCTAGTTTAGCTTCTTTTGTTGAAATTCTTAAAAAAGTTTGTGATCCTGAATTAACTATTGAAACTTTTTTAGAATCTGTTGGAGATTAAACATGGAATTAGAAAAAAGAAATGAAGAATACTTTAAAGAAAAGTATCGGTGCAGGCCTAAACCAAATAGATTTCAAGTTGTGCTAAGACAATTAGATGATCTTTCTTTTATCTACACAGATGTGGATCTAAGCTTGGCTAGAAGTTTTTCAGTAGCGTTAACTCATCTTCCTGATAAAGATAATTTTGAAGATATTTCGGATGTTGTTTTAGATAATTGGGAAAAAGTTATTGGAACAGCATATTCAGTTTATTTGAGTTTAAAGTATTTGTAGTTAATATTGAATTAGTCAGTTTATAATTTGCTTATTCATTTAACATTTGATAGTTGCCTAAAAGAAAAGGCATTATTTTTTTTTCTGCAATTCTTAAGTGATATTGGAAAGTTGATTTTGAAGTTTTCATAAGTTTTGCTAACTGATCTTGATCAATTTTTCTAGGGTAATCATAATAGCCATATTGATTAGCTAAAGAAATTGCTGTTCTTTGTTTATTTGTTAATTTAGCAGTTAAGTGAGGAAAAAAGAAATCGACAATTTTTTCTTCTTTAAGTTTAAGAATTTCTCCTTGCATGTGTTTTTTTGTCATGTCAACAAATTTTTGTAGTTCTTTACGATCCCAACTAGCAACCTCAAAAATCTCATGACCTGTTGGTGTGTTAATATCTGGTTTAAGATAGAATATTTTTGGATTGAAAAAATCAGAAAGATGTTTATTTTTTTTAGGTTCTTTAAATAATGTGAAAAACATTCCTTCACTTTCTTCAAATTTAACCATTCGTTTATCTTTTTTAACTTCTTTGATAAACGCTTTAACGTTTTTATCTTCGCCGCGTGGAAAATGAATTACATTAAAATATATGTGTGTTTTATCTTCATAAGTTCTTAAACCATAAACTAGGTTAGTTACATTATGTTTTTTTGTTAGTTGACTGGTTATGCATTCTTTGTGCACTATTTTAACTTTAGCAACCCACATAAGGTATAGTTTTGGGTTTCTTATTTATAATAATATCGTTTATGAACTAGGTAAGATTTATTATATATCTAGGTCATTTGAAGTATTGCGTAACAAATATATTTTAATGTGGGGTGGAAACTTGAGTTTTCCAATTAAAAAATTTATAGCGCTTATTGTTATGATTTTATTGGGTATTATTAATATCAATTTAGTTTTTTCTATGCAAAATGTTTTTTTAGAATATGATTTGTTAGGTAATTTAATTGTTGGAAAAGATAATAGTTATGAATATGATAGTTTAAATCAGTTAGAAAAAGTTTATTCTTCAACTGGAGTGTTGCTTGAAGAATATTTTTATGATGAATCAGGAAGTCGAATTAAAAAAATTGAATATTTGAATGAAGTTCAAACAACTTATTATGTTGGTGATTTTATTAGGGTTGTTAATTCTTCTGGGGAATTTGATCAAGTTTATTATTATAATTCTATTCAACAAGTTGGAAAAAAAGATTTTGATGGGGAAATGTATTTTTATCATCCAGATCATTTAGGTAGTACAAATTTAATGACTAATTCTGCAGGAGAAATTGTTGAAGAAACAAGATACTTGCCATTTGGTGCAGTTATTTTTAGAGGGGATGAAAAATTTTTGTACAATGGAAAAGAACTTGATAAAACAGGACTTTATTATTATGGTGCAAGATATTATGATTCTTTTTTAAGAAAATTTACTCAACCAGATTCAGTAATTCCTTCAGTTTATGATCCTCAATCATTAAACAAATACTCATACGTAAAAAACAATCCTTACAAATACATAGATCCAAGTGGGAATTATGTTGAAAGTGCTATTGATATGAGTCTTATAGGATATGATTTAACTCAATTATCTGAAGATCCATACAATGCAATTAATTGGTTGGCATTAATTGCTGATGGTGCGGGTCTTGTTGCTCCTGTGGTTACTGGGGCAGGTCCTGCTGTTCGTGTTGGGGCACCAGTAGTTGCTGATGCTGCAAGTGCGATAGTTCAAACAACAAAAAAAACAGCTAAAACTGTACTAAATTATGGATCTGAATTAATTAGTAAAGGGTGGGATGAAGCAGCAAGGTATATAGATGAACTGTCGCAAGGAACAAAAACCCAAGTTGATGAATTATTAACCTCTGGATATCCTAAACACATTAAAGATCCTTCAAAAATTGGGTTGGGTGGGCCTGGAAAAGTTATACAAACAAGTGATGATGTTGTTGAAAGATTCAGATTTGATACTCCTCATCAAGGATATGATGTATTTCATTATAATCATGAATATTATAAATTAGATCCTGAAGTTGGAAAATTAATTAAGAATGTAAAAGGTAAAATTGAGCCATATAAAAATTCACATATTGTTGAAGTTGCTGAAACCTTTGTTGATATTTTTAAGCTATTAAATGGAAAATGAATATATTTAAAATAAGTTGGAACATTGGAAACTTTATCGTTCATAGGCTAGGTAAGTTTTATTATCTCTGCAGGGTATTTAAACTACTGCGTAAATATTTAAGTTTTAATGTGGGGTGGAAAATTGAGTTTTCCAATTAAAAAATTTATCGCGCTTATTGTTGTGATCTTATTTGGCATTATTAATATCAATTTAGTTTTTTCTATGCAAAATGTTTCTTTAGAATATGATTCTTTAGGTAATTTAATTGTTGGAAAAGATAATAGTTATGAATATAATAGTTTAAATCAGTTAGAAAAAGTTTATTCTTCAACTGGAGTATTGCTTGAAGAATATTTTTATGATGAATCAGGAAGTCGAATTAAAAAAATTGAATATTTAGATGGTATTCAAACAACTTATTATGTTGGTGATTTTATTCGGGTTGTTAATTCTTCTGGAACGTTTGATCAAGTTTATTATTATAATTCTATTCAACAGGTTGGTAAAAAAGATTTTGATGGGGAAATGTATTTTTATCATCCTGATCATTTAGGTAGTACTAATTTAATGACTAATTCTGCAGGAGAAATTGTTGAAGAAACAAGATACTTGCCATTTGGTGCAGTAATTTTTGGAGGGGATGAAAAGTTTTTGTACACTGGAAAAGAACTTGATAAAACAGGACTTTATTATTATGGCGCAAGATATTATGATCCTTTTTTAAGAAAATTTACTCAACCTGATTCAGTAATTCCTTCAGTTTATAATCCTCAGTCACTAAATAAATATTCTTATGTAAAAAACAATCCCTACAAATACATTGATCCATCAGGACATTTTTCTATTGGTGCGATGTGGGACTCAGTTGTTGATACTGTTACAGATGCAACCAATTATGTTGCAGATGTTGCGGGAGATGCATATAATTCAGTGATGGATTTTGGCACCACTGTTGCTGATGCGGTTGCACCTGTTATGGATTTTATTGGTAATACTTTAGAAATGTTACCTGTTAGCGGAGATATTTCTGATGTTTGGGCTACTTTTACACATCAAACTTTATTTTCACAAGAAACCCTGTCTGAGTCAGATTATGAATTGTTGGCAGTATGTGCAACTTTGCCCGGTGTTACTTACAAAAATGCAAAAGCATTAAATTCGGTGGATGATATTGTGGCGGGAATTCGAAAAAGTACGTCGTCTTCTGCAAGAAATACAGTTCTTTCAGGAAATAATGTTGTGAAAGCTCCGATGAGTTCTGCATGGAAATGGAATAAAGGAACGTTTGATACTGCAAAGGATTCTTTCAAATATCATTATTGGAAACATGGCTATGGTAAATTATCTGAGAATGCTTACTTGAAAAAAGCAGTAAATTTGGGTAAAACAATTAGGAAATGGACATGGAAAGGTTATGTTAGATATGACTCTTGGCTTAACTCTGGTGGAACTGGAGACATACTTAAATCAAAAATAACAAAAGAAAAAGGTTTGTTTGATAATGCGGGAAAACCAATTTACTATATTCCTCCTAAATAATTTTTTTTAAGTTATTTTAATTTTTTAAGTTTTTTAAATGTTTTTAATAATTTATTTTAATAATTTATATTTAAAAAATCGGTTGAAAAAATGAAACTAAACAAAACAAAACTAACAATGCCTGTAACAATATTGATGATAGCTTTGATATTGTTATCTCCTGTAGCAATTGCAGATAATCCCCTGACTTATACTGAACCAAAATCAGTACAGACTGAGCAGTTAAGTTCGGATGGGACGTTTACAAATAATTTGTTTACTGGTTCTGCTACTTATTCTTATTCTATTAATGGTTTGCCAGGCATAAATGGTTTTCAACCGTCAGTTTCATTAAACTATAATCATCAATCAAAATATTCTGGTAAAGTTGGAATTGGTTGGTCACTAAATGATTTTGTAATATATAGAGATACAAATTCAACTAGATCTGACACGACTGATGACGAATATCATTTAATTATGGGTGGAAGTGATACTAAACTTATTTATGATTCTTCTGAAGGAGGGTATAAAACTGAATATGATAGTTATTTATTGGCATTGTATAGTTCATCTTCTGAGCAATGGACATTAAAAACTAAAGATGGAGTAAAATATACTTTTGGGGGATCTGACACCACAAAACAAGAATCAGTTTTGGAAGATTACACTTCAAGATGGTTTTTAAAAGAAATTGAAGATGTACACTCAAATAAAATTTATTATACTTATTTATCAGTTCCTTGGTTGTATGATGAGCCCGTATTAACAAAAATTAGTTATGGACAATATTCAATAACTTTTATGTATGATTTTGATTCGCATATTGGATTTAATGGATATAAATATGGAACAAAAGTTTTTGAATCAGTATTGGTTGATCATATTGATATTAGAAGTAATTATGATGCAAATATTATTAAACGATATGATCTTGAATACTCAACTGAAGATAAAACAAAATTACTAACAAAAATAACTGAATATGGCGAAGGTGGATCAGTTTATTATAATGATGTTGAGTTTGATTATTTTGATAATGAACCTGGTTGGACTCTAGATAATTCTTGGAAAGTTCCTAATGGCGCACAATTTGGAGAAATTAATGATAGGGGCGTTAGGCTATTTGACATAAATGGAGATGGACTTAATGATTTAGTAAAAACAACTTCTTCTCAAACTAATGTTTGGAAAAATAATGGGCTTGGATTTAATTCATATTCACAAGTTTATCCACCAATAATTGAGGGGGGATTTGTTGATGACGATAATAGGGATTTAGGTGTTAGGTTTGGTGATTTTAATGGGGATGGAAAAATAGATTTGTTTAAGGCAGTTGAAGGATCAACTATTTTTAAAGGAATGCGTCTTAATGATGGTGATGATTTTTCAACAATAAGTATTCCTTCTTTATTGTCTGATATATCTTTTATTGAATTAAGTAATTATGATGAATGTGATCCTGCGGATTGTGAAATGGGTTCAAATCAAGGAGTTGAATGTAATAATTATTATTGTGCTAGAACTTGTGAGGGAAATAATATAGAAGTTTGCGATGCTGATTGGAATTTAGTTTTTGAAGAAACATCTACTGGCTATTCTGAAGCAGGAGATAGTGAAATAAAAGATTATGCAGGATCATATAAACCAACTTCCGGATCTAAATGTTATAAATTTATTGTGGATACTCCTAACGATGTTGACTTAGAAGTTAATGATGATGAATGTTATTCTGGAGATTCTTCCACTGATGGAGATGGAATTATTTTTGCAACAATCTACACTCCTTCTTTTGATGAAGACTCTTGGTTAGCAACTGTTCCTCCTATGGGCGTAACTAAACATTGGTATGGTGAATTATATCCTCCATTTGAATCTGGAGATTTTCAATATGATTATTTATTTGCTAAAGAATCTGCAAATGATGATTTTGCTACAAGTACTAAAACTCATTTTGCAAATTCAGATTTTGAAGCTTATTGCGCTCCTGAATGGGAAATTTGTCATACAAGTTCTTTAGATAATATTTGCGGTTATGGCTGTGAAGATCAATCAACTAAAGCAAAAGTTCAATCAGGTTATTATGAAGATCCTGATTGGGATCTTGAAAGTAGTTGGTATGAAGCGTTAGGTTATGATCAACCTTGTGATGATTCTGAAGTATATTTGAATAAAGCAGAATTTCTTACATTAGAAGTTTATGAAGCTGACGTAATTGATGTTGATTCATATCAAATAAAATGTTCAGTGGATGCTCATATGGTTGACAATGGGATAAGACTTGCAGATTTAAATGGTGATGGACGAACAGATATTATTACTGGATATCCATTATTTACAAGATATCTTAATCTCGAATCTGGTTGGACTACAACATCTGATTGGAGTTTAAATTTTAACATATATGATTTTGTTGGAAGTGATGGGGAAGACGAAGGAAAACGACTTGCAGATGTTAATGGAGATGGTCTTGTTGATTTAGTTTGGGCTGCAAATTTTTATAGAGAAACATGGCTTAATACTGGTGATGGTTGGGGTGAACAAGAAGTTTGGGATTTACCTGAAGACATATTTTTTGTAAAACAAAAAAAACATCACGGAGTTCAACTAGTTGATATTAATGGGGATGGTTTTGTAGATATTTTGAAAAAAAATAAGGATGAAGAACAAGTATGGTTAAATCGAGGTATTGGCTGGGAAGAAAATTTTAATTGGGATATTCCTAACGAAGTTCAATTTAATATGACTACCACAATTGCTGATGTTAATGGTGATGGGATGCCTGATATTGTAAAAGCTGCAAGTTCTTCGTCTAGCGAAAGAAAAACTTGGATTAATAATTATGGGAAACAAAATTTGTTAAAAACTGTAAAAAGTGCAATGGGTGGAACAACTAATATTAATTATAAAAATATTCCGAGTTTAGATAACACTGGATCTGATGATATTAGTGATTTAAGTTTTAATGGATGGGTTGTAAATTATATTACTAAAAATAATGGTTTATCCGGTTCTAAACAAGTTTATGAAATTAAAAGTTATTTTTATGAAAATGGTAAATATGATTCAGAACATGGTGAATTTATGGGCTTTGAAATTGTTAAAGAAGTAAATGAATATCCTGGTGGAGCATATAATAGAATTGAACACAAATTTCATCAAGACAAAGCAAAAAAAGGACGAGAATATTTTACTTTGATTGAAGAATTACCATCAACTGATCCATATCAAAAAGTTGAAAGAACATTTGGGGTATCTGAAGAAAATGGGATATATCAAGTAAATTTAGAACATGAAACAGTTCGCATTTATGATGGAGATTCTAATGGACCACATATTACTGCTACTGAATACGAATACGATTCATACGGTAATGTTATTCAAATAAATTATGTTGGAAATATTGCTATTTTTGGAGATGAAAAAACTGAAACATATCAATATAATTATGATTTTGCAAATTGGATTTTTTATCAACCAACAGAACATAAAATATTTGATTCATCTGATCAGTTGTTATTGCACAAATATTATGAGTACAATAACAAAGACTTAATTTATGAATCTCAAGTAAATCTTGACGGTGGAGAAAATATTGCAGTGAGTTATGATTATGATTCTCATGGAAATTTAATTTCAGTAATATCTCCAAATGAACACGAGACTGAATATGAATATGACTCTACGTTCACTTATATGATTAAAGAAACTAATCCATTAGATCAAGAAATAAATTATGTATATGATTATTCAACAGGACAATTAAGTTCAGTAACTGATCCGAATGGTAATTCTGTTAATTATGTTTATGATGCTTTTGGACGGAAAATAAAAGAAATACGACAAGGAGATAGTACAATTAGTCCTAGCATAGAATACATATATGAAGTTAATGGGATTGCTCCTGAGAGTGTTATAACTAAAGTTAAAGAAAATAGTTTGGGAACATTTGATAGTTATATGTATTATGGTGGTTTTGGAAGATTAATTGAAACAAGAACTGAATCTGAAAATAATCAATGGATTTTAAATCAATATCATTATGATAATATGGGTAGATTAAGTAGTGAAGAAAATCCTGTACTATTTTCCAGTCCTAATTTTGGTAATTTTGTTTCGTACAATATAGAAACAATTTATGAATACGATCCTGTTGGGAGAATTGTTAAATTGACACATCCTGATGGGTCTGAAATAAATATGGAATATGATAAATTAACAATATCTATTTATGATCAAAATAATGTTCGTCATGATTATGTAAAAGATGCTTATGGAAATATTAAACAAGTTATAGAATACGATGAAGGAGAGCAATACGTAACAAATTATGAGTATGATTCATTAGGCAGATTATTAAAAGTTATTGATGATCAAAACAATGAAATTAATTATGAGTATGATACTTTTGGTCGTCGAATAACTGCAATAACTCCGAATTCTGGAACTTGGAATTATGTTTATGACTTGGAAGGAAATTTAATTGAACAACAAGATGATGAAGGAAATATTGTAACTATTCAATATGATGACTTGAATAGGGAAATTTCAAGAACTGCAGATGGTGAGATGACCACATATGTTTATGATTTAGATAAAATAGGAACATTATCCTCAATTACTACATCAGTTGTTGAAAAAAACTATGAATATGATTCTCGTTTAAGACTTACACAGGAAACTCAAACAATTGATGGGATTGATTTTGTAACTTCATATACTTATGATAATGTAGATAGGGTGATTTCTAAAACGCTACCTAATGGTGAACTTGTAGATTATGAATATAATAATCAGGGAGAACTTGAATCAATAAGTGAAGTATTGCCAAATATTGACTATGATGAGCATGGAAGTATTGTTTTAAGAGAATATGATAATTCATTACAAACCAAATATGATTATGATAGTCAAATTCATAAATTAGAAGAAATAAAAACAAAAAATCCTTCGACAGAAGAAGTAATGCAAGATTTAAGTTATGAATATGATTTAGTATTAAATTTGTTAGGTATAACCGATGCAGTTAACAGTATTGAATACTCTATGGGGTATGATGATCTGAATCGTTTAATGAGTGCAGAAAAAATATCTGAGGATTTGGATGAATCTGATACGGATTACAACATAAATTATGCTTATGATAGCATTGGTAATATCTTAAATGCATTATTTTTTGATGAGTTTGATGAGTTTATTGGTGAAATAGCTTACACCTATGGGGCTAATCCAATTCATTCACCGTCTATGATTTCAATTATGGGGGATGTTTTTGATGATTCTGTTTGTGAAAGTCAAGTATTAGAACCTTATTGTTCTTCTGAATCTGTAAATGAAGTTTATGCAGATTACGTACAAGAAAATTGCGAAGTTGTTTCCGAATTACAAGAAGTATGTGAGTTTGGATGTGACTCTGGTGCGTGTTTAAGTGATCCTTGCGACACGGTTGTTTGTGATAATTACTGTGAGGGCTATTCCTACTATGAAGGTAGTTGTGTGGTCGGAGAATGCGAGTTTGATTTAGTTTCTTTAGAATCTGATGCTTGTGGTTGGTCGGAACCTATTTGTTCAACAGATGATGATTGTGGCAGTGATGGTTGGTTAAATAATTTAGTTTGTGATAATACTTATGAAAATGTTTATGGTGATTTCATAAGTTACACTTGTTTGAGTGCGGGGACACCAGAATCTACTTGTATTGAAAACACTGAATATACGCTCAAACAAGAATGTGAGTTTGGTTGTGAAGATGGCGAATGCGTAGCTGAAACTATTGAAACTGGAGAATTAAAAGTAAGAGTAAATGCTTTTTCTTGTGAGGAATATTATTGGATTAGTCCTGTAATTGTTAACATATATGAAAATGCAGAAACAGATGAAAACAATGAAATAATAACTGGGATTGATACTGCACTTTTGGCATCAAAAACAATTACTTTTAATTCACAGAATGTGAAATTTGATTTAGAACCTGGATTTTATGCTGTTGAAGCAATCAAGAGCGGATATAAAGATCGAGCAGTACATTATGGAGTCGAATTACAAAATAATCTGATATT
The DNA here is from genome assembly GCA_018675335.1 of Candidatus Woesearchaeota archaeon. Lineage (NCBI taxonomy): Archaea > Nanobdellati > Candidatus Woesearchaeota > Candidatus Woesearchaeota archaeon. Next base: position 179,924 of record JABGYH010000001.1, on the reverse strand, counting down.
GTCCATAACTATGAATCCTATTGATCCAGTTTGTAGTGATAGAAATGGTGCTGGAAACACTCCTGCTGCTCAAGAAGAATCTAAATCGGAAAAGAGCAATAGTTCTTCTACTAAAGTTCAAAGTACAAGAAAAACAAAAAGTGTTAGTGCGATCAATCCTGATTTAATTGATAGTAGAATTGATTCAAACTCTGCTGTGAATTCTAGGGGTGTTAGTGGTGATGTGCGAGCCAAAATTACAAAAACTTCAAAAGATATGAGAACAGAATATCAAATAAATAATTTTTCTCATATTTTGAAAAATTCAATTCATCGTAAAGATTTGTTGATTTAGAATTAAGTTATTTGAATTATTTTTTTTTTTTTAACTTGTATTATCTGAGTTTTTTTTTTGAGATATTTTATTAATTATTGTTCCTATTTGTAGCAAAGTTGGTTCTTCAACGTCTGATTCTTCAGCCATATTTTCCCAGGTATCAGGATCTCCTCTGAATTGTTGAGCAAGATTCCACAAAATATCTCCTTTTTGAACTCTATACTTTCCAGGCGGAAGAACTTCTTGTTTAGTTAAAATAGGCGGTTGTGTTTGTGGTGTGATCTTGTTTGGTTTAAGAATAAGAGTTTTTTGACTCGTTGAATTGCCATAATTTGGATCTAGTTGGATTTTGGCAGTGGAAGATGATGCATGAACATATTTATTTGAAGCACAATTCATTTGGAATTGCCAGGCAAGAACTACAACTCCACACATAAATAAAAAACTACTAGCATGTCTGCGTGTAAAATATCCAATTTGATCAATTAAGGGATGACTAATTTCAGGAATTATAGTTTGTGGAGGAAGATCTAAATTTGTTTCGTGAACGAGGGTTAATTCTTCAAACTTAGCAGGTTCATGATATTTAGCAGATATTCTGATATCCATTAATTCAGTCATTAGTGCATCATAAGCTTTTTGTTCGCCAAATGTTACTTTTTGATCTGTTCTTAATTTAGTTTCTAAAATTTCATTAGTTAATCTGCATGCACGATCAATAGACGCTAAACCTTTAGAAGATCTAAGTTTAGTATAGCTTTGGTTTGCTAAATGATATTTTGCTAAAATAAATTTTTGATATTCATTTGTTTTAGTAGATGTTAAGAGTTCATCTAATGTTTTTCCTTCTGTCATTTCTGCTTGAAAACTAAACCTGGCAATTCTTGCTAAAGATGAACGATAATTTGAAAGTAAAGACTTATTTTTTTTATGTTTGACTTGCGCATATGCGTCTTTAAGGTGAGCTCTTATAGAAGTTAATTCTATTTTACTATAAACTTCTCCGCGTGTTTTAAGTTCTTGTGTTACTGTTGTAATGTATCCTGTAGGGCTAATAGAATTTACAAATCCTTTGGCAGGATTTTGCATTAATACTTCTGGTTCTGTTCGAAAGTTTTGAGCTACATAATCTTCTAGCCTGTAAACATTAGAACTTTGGCATGCTTGCATGTAATTACTACAGATAATTTTGGATAATATAAATTTTTGCTTAGAATTTAAGTGATAAATGTTTATTTGGGGTTTTTTTTTAGGTTGTTATACTTGTTTTTATTTGTTATTTTATAAGAAATTTTCGTGTGTTCTTGTAAGCTTTTATTATTAAATCAATATAAGAATTTAATATATTATTTTATTATTTTGAATTAATTTTGTGACGAAAACTTCATAAATATCTGTGGGGGTATAATTAATATATGGTAAGTACTAGACCTTTTATTGATGGAGAAAAAGAATATTTTGGTGATTTAGAAGAGATTTTATTAGCTGAAAAAGGTTTTAGAGTTGTAGGACCAATAGCTGAAATTACAACAAAACATCCAGTTTGGATTGTTGAAAAAGAGGGTAAAAAGTATATTATGAAATTTAATTTTGATCATCCTTTAGTTTGCAGTCAAAATAATATACTTAATGAAGCAAGATATCTTGAATTGTTAAAAAATATTCCTGGGATTGTTGGTTACGTTGATTCAGGAACAATTAGAACAAATAAAAGTCGTGATCATGAAGGAATGGAAGGGAAAGGTGATTTACATTATGTAATTAAGGAACTATTGCCAGGGCCAACACTAGCTGGAGCAGTAATAACGTCTGAACTGAAAAAGCAAATGCTTGAAACAATGGAAAAGGTTCATGAATTAGGATATTTGTATGAAGAAGAAGTAGGTGCCTTTGATTTTGTTTTAGATAAAGAAGAAAGACCAATTCTTGTTGACCTAGAATATATGAGATATGCAGGTGTTAAATCTGCAAGTATTGAAAAAGCTAAAGATAAAATGGGTCTTTTAGGAAATGTGTTGAAGGTTAGATCACCAAAAGCAATATTAAAATATTGTTGGGAATATTCAAAACATAGTATTGGTATTTGCGTAGAAAAAATAACCTATGGTGCGGGTACTTTGGCAATATCTTTTGCTTGTGTAGATGCGATTAGTAAATTTATGGGCAGGGATTTTTTTCAGTTTTTGGGTCAAGAAGGAGATTATACCCCAAATATTATAATCGGTTTAGTAGGTGCCACTCTCTATGCGGGTTCTTTTTTTATTGGAGAAAAATTTAACTCTTAATTAATCATTTTATTGAAATAAATTAGTATCTTGAATTAAATCTGTTGATTATTTCTTGAATCTTGAAAACGTGTTTGTGTTAATTCAGTTTTTTAGTATATTGATTTATTTTGTTATGGTGTGTTTTAGAGTACTTTTTCTATTTAGCCAGACTGTAAAGTTAGCTAACTCACTAACTAAGTTAAGTTTACGTTTAGAAATAAGAAAGCCTCCGGCGAGAGTTGAACTCGCGACCTGCTGATTGCTTGGTCAACAATTTTGGGTATTATGTTGGTTTACAAGTCAGCCGCTATAGCCACTAAGCCACGGAGGCAGTTTGTAAGTGTCTGAAATTTAGACCCCTACATTTTTAGTTAAGTTAGGCAAAATTGGGGCTCATTTATAAAGTTTTTTGTGTTCTATATCCTAATTATAGGCGTTTTGTTAGGTTTTTGACGTTAGTTAGGGTTAAAATGTTATTTAGATTTATGGTTCTTAATTTTATTTAATTTGTATATTTAAGCAAAATTATGTATAGGCAAATATTTATAAAGCAATTCTAAATTTACATCTGATATGAAAAAAGAATATGGACTAATAAAAAAGAAATTTGATTTACCTGATTTTAATGTTATGGATGATTATTTTGAAATAAGTAAAGCTGAAACAGAGCCGTTTATTCTAAGAAATATCCGAAATAAAATTTATGAGTATGTAGAACATTCTGGAAGCATACTTGATGAGTTAATACATCCAGATAGTAAGTTTTGTATAATGATTGAATCTTCAACATTTACAGATCAAGAACGAGACCAATTAATGGTTTTGTATAAACAAATAATGTTTTTTAATCGGTGGGCTGTAGAAATAAGTATATATGATAGTGATAAAGAAAATGCAAAGTTCATCAAGTCAGTATTTGATTTTTGGAAACCCTTCAGAAAAGATTTACGCAAACAAGTAAGTAAACTCAAAGAAGTATGGATCAAAGAAGACGAACAAAAAGAAAAACTTGGATATTTGGGGTGAATAATGATGAAAAATTTAATATTTCTAGGACCTCCTGGAGCAGGAAAAGGAACAATAGCTCAACAAATTTTAGAAAAATTAGAATTAATACAAATTTCAACTGGAGATTTACTTCGAGGTGCAGTAAAAGAAGGAACTGAAGTTGGTTTGAAAGCTAAAGAATATATGGATAGTGGAAAATTAGTTCCAGATGAATTAGTTGTTAACATATTACAAGAAAGAATTAAAAACGATGATTGTAAAAATGGATTTATTCTTGATGGATTTCCACGAACAATTCCTCAAGCAGATTCGTTAAGTAGTTCTGATGTGCAAATTCACAAAGTAATTAATTTTACAGTTCCAGAAGAAGTGATTGTATATAGGCTTGCTGCAAGAAGAACATGTAAGTCCTGTAGTAAGGTATATAATATTAATCCTGATGGTTTTCCACAACCAAAAGAACATGGGCGTTGTGACTCTTGCGGAAGCGATTTATTTCAGCGAGATGATGATTGTGAAGGAACAATTAGGGGAAGATTAAAAGTATACCGAGATCAAACAGAACCTTTAATTGATTATTATAAACAAAAAGGAATTTTAGATAGTGTTGATGCAAACAGAAAAGAAATTGCAGCAATAGTTAATGATGCATTAACTGCAATTGAAAAATAATTATTTAATTTTGTTTATTTTTTTTCTATTCTTTTTTTATTTTATCATAAATTGATTTAACTAGTGCATATTGGGGATAAGTTAAATTAGTTATGTAAGCCGTAAATGCGAATGTTTGATTATTGTTTAAAAAAATTATTTTTTCGGCAGAAATATATTTTTTCCCATGACTGTTCGTAACTGCGATGATGTCGTCATTGTCGCTGTGTGTTTTTGAGATATATTCCCCTAATTTATTTAATCGGGAAAATAAAGGAGATTCTTGTCTTAAATGCGCTGTTGGTTTAGTTTGTGTTATTGTGTTAAGTTCACTAAATAATCCATACGCATAAACTTCTGGAACAGAATGAGAGTCCATATCTAATTCATTATAATTTCCATCTACGCATTCAACTCTTAATATTTTTAACAATGACATTTTTATTACCTCATTAAAGAATCTAGAGCTTTATCTAGTTCATAATCTAATTCATTCTTTTTTGGTTTTGGATTAGAATTATATTCGGAATCAGTTTTGACTTTTTGATGTTTACACATTCCTTTGTATAATTTACTCATTAGACCTTTGAACTTTTTTTCTGTAAATTTATCGCGGATCGCATGTAAAACTAATCTTGATTTATTTCCTTGGTATTCTATTATTTGGATTTCTTCGGGAGTCCCATCTCCATCACTATCTACAAATCTGTACTTGAATTTTTTATCTGGAGAATAAAATGTCAGGAATCCGCTGTGGTCTTCAATAAAATAATTTTTACCTTCATTTTTTGGTAAAATATATTTTCCTTTTTGAACATATTCGTCTATGTTTTTTAAATGCTGATCTATCAATTGATCTCTTACTGCTACGAATTTTTTTTTGTATTGTTTACAATTATTTCCTGTACAAACTATTTTTCCATTAAGTTCTATTACATCTGGAATTTCATCTGCGTCACGAAAATGATCTGCAATATCTGTCATTTTTATGGTTGCATTATTTGTGTGAATAACAATTCTTGCTAAATCATGGTCTGTTGCAGGTTGTCCTTTTGCTAAATATGAAATTCTAGTTTTAGACGAATTAGGATTTGCTTGATTTACTATTTGAGATAAGCTTCTTGTTTGAGTAGTGTTAGTTTTAATTTTGTGAGTTGGTTGTGATGTTTTTCTTTTTGTTTTAGCAATGATTAGTGTGTTTATTGTTTCTTCTGGCTTTTCAGCTGCCTGTGCTTGGTTGATTGTTCCAATCTGTGTTGGGCCATATATCATTGATGTAGCTATTGCGATAGTAAAAATTTTTCCTATTTTTGTTAAAAATTCGTTTTGTTTCATTTTAAAGATCTCTCATTTTTGTTATTCTTTAGTAGTTAAGGTCTCTTATTAATATCTTTTTACTATCTTCCATATCTAAGATATTAAAATCGTAAATTTTAAATATGATGCTTGATTTGGGGGTATTATGAATAGAAAACTGATAAAACAAGGAGGAACAGGTCTTACACTATATGTTCCTAAAAAATGGGTTAATAGATTAGAATTAAATCCGGGTGATGAAGTTGCAGTATCTGAAGATGGAAATAACTTAATAATTGCGCCTCAATCAGTATTAAAAGAAAAAAAAATTGAGTTGGATGCAACTGATTTAGATGATAATTCTTTACGAATTGCGTTATCTTTAATATATTGGCAAGGGTATAATTTGATTGAAATAATAAATAAAAATAAATTTTCCTTTGTAGGTATTAATAAATTAATTGATAAATTTACTGGTTTAGTAATAATAGATCAGAAAAATGATAAGATAATAATTAAAAATAGCATAAAAGAAGAACCAAAAGATTTTGATAAAATATTAAATAAATTATTTATTACAGTAAAATATATGTTTTCTTTGATTTTAGAGGGTTTTAATAATTCATTTGAAAAAAATCAAGAAATATCAGAATTAAGGCAATCTATATTAAAGCAAAGTAATTATTGTCAAAAATTAATATTCATAAATAATTTTGGAAAAGAAAAAACATATGAATATGTAGTTTTAGTTTTAATGCTAAAAAAAATATCTGGGTCTTTGTTTTATTTATCGCAAATTAAAGAATTTAATTTAAGTCTAGAAAAATATTTTATTAATTTGTTTAATATATTTGGTCAATTACATGAAAGTTTTTTTAAACAAGATTATAAATTTGCTTTAAGAATATATGAACAACTAAATAAAGCAAAAGATCAAATTTATTTAAAAACTAAAATGCCTATTGCTATGGGGACATTAGTTGAGCATTTGTTTAGTTTAAGTTTGAGAATAGTGAGTGTTTTTATCTAATAAAAATTAAATTATTAATTATTTAGATTTGATTAATTGCCCAAATATCTTTTTAATTACTATTGTCGCATATGAACCTTTAGGTAAAATAAATTTAAGAACAATTTTTTTCTTGTCGGAATTTAGGTCATCATCCATGAGCTCATATTCGAATCCGCTAACTTTGAAGTATGCAGGTCTTAAATCTCCCTCGCAAGATAGTGCGGGAATTGATCTGATGGCAAAATCTCTTAGTGTGATATCATATTCTTTTAGGTAACTTGTGAATAACTCATTGATTTTTCCAGTTTCAAATTCTGACGCGAAACCAATTAATGGTAAATTTTGTTCAGTTATTGTGTCTTGTGTTGAAAAAGCAAATGTTCCGAATGAATATTTAGTTAGAGTTGGATTTTTGGTTTGTTCCTCGGTTAGTTGTTGTAATGCTCGATTAAACAATAAACTTTGAAATGCATGAATATACATAAGTCTTATTTTCATAGGAATTCGTTTGAATGCGCCAACAAAATCTTTTGATTGTTTTTTTAAATGATCTCTACAACAATATTCATCACACAGATCACAGACTTCTTTGAAATTTCCTTTTAAAACTTCTATTCCTATGAGTGGGTTTTTTTCAGAAAATCTTTGTTCATCAAAATAATTCTCAATCTGATCTGGTTTGAATGATTGAATTTTATTCGTATCATCATCAGTTAAGTTTCTAACAGTAATTACAAATCGATTAGTTTCTAAGTCGCCTAAAGATAAGGGTTCATCTGCTTCACCAATAAGATCAAGAGATATTAAGTCAGATGAGAATTGATCTAATAAAAATTGAAAATTAGGTCTTGCTTTTTTAACTGAAATAAATTGAGTTGTTACTGCATGACGATCTTTAGATCCTGCAAATCCAATAAATTTTAATGGGACTTTTAGGTGTTTTGCTAATTGTTCAATTGCATGGACTGTATTGCAATCTTTTTTTTTCATTTCATATATTAAGAATTTACCTTTAGGAACTAATTTAAGATTTGCAATTTCTTCAACAATAAAATCTTCTGGAATTTGTTTTAATTTGTACATATTAATTAAGAAATAAGTATGGGTTTTAAAGTTTTTGGTTAGAATATGTTTTTAAACTTGTCTTTGATTTAACTAATTAGTTATTTTAAATAGTTGTAGTGTGATTCTTTATATTTTGCCTTGATAATAGTTTTCATGAAGGTATTTAATGAGTTTAGATGTGATCTCACTTGCTTCTTCATAATAATAAAGAATTGGATCTTTATCGTTGTTTGCTAGAACTAAAAGGATTGGATCTTCGCCTTTTTTATCTCGCTTAACTTTAATTTTTGTTTTTAGTGGTATTTTATCAAGTACTTGTTTTTCTTTTTTATACATTGTTTTTAATTTACTTCTAATTTCATATAAAACTTTTAATAAATCTGGAACATTATCTTCTGAAAAACTTTTAGTTATTTCTGAAAACTCATTATATGAATCTCGCTCAATTGCTAAAAATTCTCTTAATTCTTTACTTCCACCTTTTCTGTCAGAATAAACTCTGCCAATTACTGAATTAATTGCTTTACATTTATCTTCAATACTTCTAAGACTTGTGGAAAAATTAGTTGTAGTAATTTCAAGTTGTTCCCTAACAGTTTTTAGATGTTTATTTAATTTATTAACCTCTTTAGAATTTATTTGTTTTTCTTGCAAATATTTTTCTTGTAAATTAATATATCTTTTCCAATTTTTCTGACGAACATTATTGATCATTTCTGTTAATTCTAAAATTCTAGCATGATTATCATTTTGTTTTTTCTTATATTTTTCAGATAATGACTCATATTCTGTTTCACTAATTTTATTCTTCTCATTCATTTCATGTTTTAAACGTGTTACATCAGTTGCATGAGTTTTTAATTGGTGTTCATAATACTGTGCAATTTGATGAATGTCGCCATCTTTTTTTGCAGTTAATGAATTTAATTCATTATTTAATTGCCAAATCCTTTTTTCATTATTTTTGTAAAGGTGAACATATTTATCTAATAATTTTTCATATTCTACTTTGTCAATTTTTTCTGGATGGTCGGTGGTTGAGGGAATATGTTTTGTGTTTTTGGGTTTTGGCAAATATTTTAATGCAATAAAATAAATTATTAAAGTTATAAGATATGACATAAATAAATTTAATATGCTGATTTGAGGACCTGAAATTTTCGCTAAGTATCCTCCTGCGCTTCCTTCCCATAAAAATAAGAATAATCCTAAAAAAATGATTGGCGAGTACCAAACAAGTTTAGTATCAAGACGGTTTCCTGAAACAAGAACTATTGTTGCTATTTGAAGTAAGATTGGGCAAGTTCCAACAAGAACATGAATTGGTAATGATTCTGAAACTGAAGTTAGGTATACAAATAAAACAACATAAATTAGAATACTAACAAAAATAGATTCTTTTAACCTCTTTTTCATTTATATGCCCTCTTTTTAAAGTATTAATTAATTATTATTTATAAATGTGTTGGGAAAGACAGTAAATAATTTAAACTACCTGGATTGTATAATTGAATGAACGAGATGAGCCTGTAGCCTAGCCTGGTGAATATCTTAAATTTACGTTGAGAATTGTAGGCTGTGAAGTTTTTTAAATTTCGGGTAAATAGGGCATCTGCCTCCTAAGAATTATTAAAAATTAATTTGATTTCAATTTTTGGTGAAAGCAGAAGACCGAGGGTTCGAAACAATCTTTTCCATTTATTTGAACACGGAAAGTTTGGCGAAAGTCCCTCCAGGCTCGTTCATTATTTTTAGTTAGTAACTTAATCTTTTGAAATTGAGGTATGATAAACCAATTTAGAAAATTTATTTTTTTAATGATTCGGGTTTTTTCTTAGTGATTCTAACTTTAAGAATATGATTATCGCTAACTTCTTCAATTTTTAAAATTGCTTTTTCAAGATTTATTTTAGCATTCTTTTTTGGGAACTGTTTTAGTTTTTCTAATATCAAGCCACTAATTGTAACTGAAGGAGTATCTTCTGCAAGGCAAGGTCCTAAAAACTCATTAATATGATAAATTTCAGTTTCTCCGTGAGCAACAATCGTATTATGATCAATACGCATTATTAAATCCGGATTAATATCTGTTTCATCAATGATTTCTCCCACAATTTCTTCTAATAAATCTTCTAATGTAACAATTCCTGAAATTCCCCCATATTCATCAACAACAAAAGCAATATGGACTTTTTTCTCTTGAAATTCTTTAAATAATTCACTAATTATTTTTGTTTCTGGAACAAAATAAGGTTTTTTAACAATTTTTTTAATTTTTCGAACACTAGCACCTTTACGATGTAGTTCTCGAAGAACATCTTTGATGTGTATTACTCCTAATATGTTATCAACTGAATCTTCATAAACTGGAACTCTAGAAAAAGGACTTTTAGCAATTAATTTAAGTGCTTTTCCAGGAGACATATTTCCATCTAATGCATAAGTTTTTGTTCTAGGAGTCATAACTTCTTTTGCAGTAATATCACTAAATTCTAAAACTCCCTCGATAAGTTCTTTTTCTTTAATTTTAAGAACTTTTTCTTCTGCGCCAATTTCAACTAAAGTTTTGAATTCTTCTTCTGTTAAAACTGGTTGTTTATTGCTGATTTTAAAAATACTATACATAATTTCAGTTATTGCTTCAAACAATAAAATTAATGGAAAAATTGAATACATAAAAATTTGAAGTGGTCTTGCAACTAATAAAGTAATTTTTTCACAATAAGTATTTGCGATTGATTTAGGAGTAATTTCTCCAAAAATTAAAACAAGAAAAGTCATAACTCCTGTTGCAATACCTGCGCCACTTGAACCAAAAAGATCAATTGCAATAATTGTTGCTAAAGATGCCGCACCAATATTTACTACATTATTTCCAATAAGAATTGTAATAATTAAACGTTTAGGATTTTGTTTAAGTTTATATGCAACATCTGCTCCTTTCTTTTTTTTCTTTAACAAACTTCTGAGTTTAAGATTAGAAAGTGAAAAAAATGCTGTTTCAATACCTGAAAACAGTCCTGAGAAAAATAATAATATTGCTAGTGAAACAATTTGAATTTGTAAACTCATTTTATGTATTAACACCCGTTTTATTATTTTAATTAAATGTGGTTTTTATAGTTTTCTATTTTAAATGAGTTTGTTGTATTAAAAAGTAAGTTAAAAGTGTTTATTTGGATTCTTTTTGAAGAAGTTCCATGATTTTTTTACCTTCTGCCTTGCCTTTTAGTTGAGCCATAACTTTGGGAATTAGCTGTTTGAACTCAACATTTTTATTTTCTTGAATTATTTTTTTTATTTCATTTGAAATATCTTTATCAGACATTGGTTTGTAATCTTTAAAATTTACTTCTTCTTTTTTAGCAAATTTAATTAAAATATCTTCAATTGAATCTTTTGAAATCTCATTTTTATTGAGTAAAAAGAAAAGTTCTTCGAAAATAAGTTCATCAAGATGATCAGTTTCAATATTTAATTTTCTTTTAATATTTCTAGGAGTTGAAATAAGAGTTTCAGCAATAAATGCAGTTTTAATATTTTTAAATTTGTCTACAAATTTATCAAATGCAAAACTTAACTCACTTTTAGCAAGAACTTCTGCTAAATCTTTACTTAAACCAAACATTGTCTGAAATCTTTCTGCTTTATCTTCAATTAATTCAGGTAATTGAATATTTTTAAGTTCAGAATCTGTTTTAATTGGGAGCGTATCTGTTTCGGGATACATTCTAGCAGCGCCAGGAATTGGTCTCATAAATGAAGTAGTCCCATCAGGATTTGCTTTTCTAACTTCTTTTAACACTCCGTTTTTACAAAGTTTTGCTCGTCTAAGAACTTCGTTTAATGCTTTCTCTGATTTAATTTTTGAATCCGCAACTAAAACAAATGCATCATCTTTTGCACAGTTTAATTCAGTTTTAACAGATTCAACTTCTTCAGGAGAAATACCATATTTTGGAAGTTCATCTGAATGAAAAATTCCTCCAACTCCTGCTTTTACTTTGGCATAATCTGAAAATTCAGTTCCTAATCGTCTAGTGGGGCAAATTTCTTTACCAATTAATCCATTAAATTTAGGTAGTTTAATTCCAAAAACAACTCCTTTTTTTAAAGCAGATTGAACAACTTTAGATTCACAATTTTTGAATATTTTTGAAAGATCGAAAATAGTATCTTTAATAGTTTCGTCTTTAAGACTTTTAAGTTGATCTTTAATTTCTAAAAGTGCAATTTGTCTAAGTGTTTCATTTTTGATCATGGTCGGAATCATTTTAAGATCTTGAGCACCTTTAACTTCTATTCTTTCACCACCTTTAATCGAAACATTAACATCTTGTCTTATGGTTCCTATTCCGCGAGCAACTTTTCCAGTTGATCTTAAAATCATGCCAATTTTTGCTGCGGCTTCTAAACATTGTTCAGGGGTTTTGATGTCGGGTCCTGTGCAAACTTCAATTAAAGGAATCCCTAATCTATCAAGTCTATATTTAGCAAATCGTTTGCCATTTTTATCAACGCCTTTTTCTACATCTTTTGCTGCTTCTTCTTCTAAACAAATAACTGAAACTGAAACATCTCCTTCGGAAGTTTTTAAATTTCCCTGTTCTGCAACAAGAGCTGTGCGTTGAAATCCTGAAGTATTAGACCCATTAACAACAGTTTTTCTCATGATTTGAACTTCATCTACAATTTTTGCATCAAGCATTAAACTCACTTGTAAAACAATATCGAGTGCATTTTTATTCATTAAATGAGGTGGTTCTTCGTCAAGTTCGACCAGGCAAGTAGTATCAGAATATGCTTCATAAATAAAATAAATGTCTTTTTCAAGTTCGTGTCTTGCTGCAATATCAATTTCACCAGTTTCACCTGCAACTGCTCGTAATTTTCTAGTGATTATGATATCAGGAGTATCATCTCTAAGAATTGAAGGACAATTACAAAATAGTTTATTAGTTTTTAATCTTTGATGAATCTCAATGCCACATTTTAATCCTAACTTTTTGTAATCTAGATCGGGCAGGTTATCTTCTTTAACTTTATTGTCGTTTTTTTCTGATTTTGGTTTCATTTTTATCAAATCTCAATATTTTTAATTAAGGTAACTTCTCTCATCTATAATTGGATTAATTTCTCCAGAAACATTAGTTAACATTTGTTTTTTAATTTCTGCTATTTCTTTTGTGTGTCCTAAAACCCAACTTAATTTAACATAAGCAGTTTCAGGAATCATATCTTCTACAAAAATACAATTTAATTGCATAGATAATTTTCTAAGATTAGTATAAACAAATGGGTGTGTTCGACCGTATAATGTTTGTGATGCAATAACTACTGGAATTCCTTCTTGGCGTGCACGTTCAAGTTTAGGTATTAATGATAATTCTTTGTTTACTGTAGGAATGTGGCCTAGTGCAGTTGCGCTTAGAACAAGTCCTTTGTAACCTTTATCTATGTAAAAATCAATAATGTCTCTATCCATTCCAGGATAAACTTGAATGAGTGCTACTTTAGGTTCAAATTTTGTATCTGGCACGACTTCAAAATCTGATCTGGATCTAAATGTATTATTAGTTATTTCGATTTTTTTATTTGGCCAAACTTTTGCAAAAGGAATATCATTTATTGGTCTAAATGCATCTCTTCGTGAAGTATGCATTTTTCTTACTTTAGTTCCTCGATTAAGGATGCAATAATCATCACTACTAGTTCCATGTAAACAAGAAACAACTTCTGCACCCGAAAAATTACTTGCAGCAATTGTTGAACATATAAGATTCATGTATGCATCACTTGAGCCTCTATCAATACTTCTTTGGGATGCTGTGAATACTATTGGTTTGTTAAGTTTTGGCAACATAAATGAAAGTGCTGCAGTAGAAAAATGCAATGTGTCTGTTCCTTGAGTTAGAATTACTCCGTCTGCTTCGCTGTTTAATTCTTTTGCAGCAAAAGTTGCCATTTTTTGCCAATCTTTATAATTTAAATCTTCACTCATGACACTCATAACTTTTTGAGCTTTAAAGTTTGCAATATCTAATAATTCTGGACACATATCAATAAGATCTTCGGCAGTATAATCTGCACTAACTCCTCCAGTTCTATAATCAATTTTGGATGAAATGGTTCCACCTGTTGATAATAAAGATACATTATTGAGTTTAGGATTTGGTTTTATATTTTTTTGTTTGATTTGTTTTGGTTTATACTTTGTAATTAATTCAATGGTTTTTATGTTAGAATTTGCAATTCCAATATTGTATCCATTTTCTAATTTGATTACGGTGATATTATCTTCAAGAATGTCTGGGCGAGGCATGAGAATACCTTCAACAGTTCTATCTTTACAAATAACTTTTACGATATCTCCTTGTTCATAATTTGCCATTTTTTTAACCTTGAGTTTTTTTTTTGATGTTTTATTTTGTTTATGATTTTTTTAAAATATTAATTTAGTTAAACTTGTTTAGTTAAATTGATTATGTTCTTTTTAATTATAAATTAGTTGAATTTTCAATAAATTCAGTTTTAATTTTAAATTTATTTTTTAATAAAGGCATTAATGATTTGACTCCAATAGTTTCAGTTGCATAATGTCCTGCGCAAATATAATTAATTTTTTCTTCTTTTGCGGGATGATAAATGACGTGGCTTATTTCTCCTGTAATATACAAATCAACTTTTTCTTTTATTGCGTTAAATAATTCAAAAGTAGCCCCTCCTGAAATTATTGCTAACGTTTTAATTTTATTATCGTTACCTTTTATAACTTGACATTTTGTGTTAATTTTTGTGTTAAGTAAATTAATTATTTTTTTTAATTCTGCGGGTTTTTTAAATTCTCCAATGTAGCCCACATTAAATTCAGATGTAATTTTTGCGTTAAGTAATTTCATAAGATTTGCATTATTACCATATTTGATATGTTTATCAAGTGGAAGGTGTGATGCATATAATGCAATATTATTATCTAAGAGAAATTTTATTTTTTTATAAATTGTTCCAGTTATAGTTTCTTTTTTATTCCAAAAAATTCCATGATGAACAATAATTAAATCACAACCTGCTTTTTTAGCTTTTTTAAAAGTGATAAGATCCGAATCAACAGCAAAACCAATTTTTTTAATTGGAGTGTTAAGATTATTTTGAACTTGTAATCCATTATGTGAATTTTCTTCTACAAATTCATCTGTTTTAAGAGTTTTATCTAAGAATTCTGTGATTTTAATTAAGTCTGCCATAGTAAATAAAAGAGAAAGCTGGTTTATAAATTTTTGGGCGAGAGATATGATTTTTTATTGGTTTTTTGATTTTTTTTATTAATGCATTTTTGGGTTGGGTTCTCTTAAACCTTGCAATACATATTTGTGATTTCGATCATTGCCACTAACAATCCATAGTGCTTCACATAATTGATCAAAATTTTGAGCTAGTTCATCAAATACATATCCTCTTGTATGCGCAATGTTTTGATATGCATTAGATCCCATTGTTACAAAATAATCTATTTTTACTACTCCTTTGTCAAATTTTTGAGGGAAAAAACCGACATGAAACAAAGCAAAATCTCCTATGCTTTTCATCATCCAAAATTTAATTGGAGGAGCCATATTTATCCCTTCTAAATATGCAATTGCTAAAGGTGCGTCGCGATAAACTCCATTTAGTAGTCCTGCGCCAACTTCAATATTTTTTGCATTTACTGCTGACGCTAAAAGATTAACTAAATAAAATTCGGCATGTTCGCTAGGTTGGAATTGTGTAGAACAAAATGCGTCTTGAACTAAGTCTCTAAAATATCCTCTGAGCGCATCATCAATTGTGCCATTTGGACCTATGTCTAATTGTTTTATAGTCATATTTTCTCAACAAAATATTTGAGGTAAATAACTTATAAAAATATTTGGGTAGTCGAAACTAATAATTTAAAAATAGGCATAAATAATTTGATAATTAATAAAAATTTAATTAAATATAAAAAATTAAAGAATTTAATGTTTATTTAGTTAATCTTATTTTTAACCAAAATAAGTCGGAGATTCTTCTTTCATTTGTTTTGCGCGAGCTTCTCTAAAATGACCTTCAAGTTTTTTATATGCATCTTTAATTTCTGCAGTTACTGAAGGAGGGAATTTATTCATAGCTTCATCAAAATCTTTTTTAGTGACTTCTTTTGCATTGATGTCTTTTCGCAAAGCAATAATTGCTGATTCTCTACATATTGCTTCAATATCTGCGCCCACATAACCATCTGTTGCGTCTGCAAGTTTTTCAATCTTAACTTGCTTTCCAAGAGGCATTTTTTCAGTATGTACTTTAAAAATTGCAGTTCTTGCGGTTTTATCTGGAACATCGGCTAAAATTATTCGGTCAAATCTTCCTGGACGAAGAAGTGCAGTGTCCATTATGTCTGGTCGATTTGTTGCTGCAATAACTACTACATTATGCATTGATTTTAAACCATCAATTTCAGTTAACATTTGATTTACAACTCTTTCAGTCACTCTAGAATCGGAACTAGCGTTTCTTCTAGGCGCAATAGAATCAATTTCATCAAAGAAAATAATTGAAGGACTTGTTTGACGAGCTTTTTCAAAAATCTTTCGAATACCTCGTTCAGACTCTCCAACCCATTTACTAAGAAGTTCTGGACCATTAATTAAAATAAAATTAGCTTGAGACTCAGTAGCTACTGCTTTTGCAAGAAGGGTTTTACCCGTTCCAGGAGGTCCAAAAAGTAAAATTCCTCGAGGAGGTCTAACTCCGAGTCTTGTAAAAACTTCGGGAGTTTTTAGAGGCCATTCCACTGCCTCTTTTAATTCTTGTTTAACGCTATCTAGGCCCCCAATATCGTCCCATTTAATATTTGGACTTTCAATTAAAACTTCTCTCATCGCACTTGGATGAACAACTTTTAATGCTTCAAAGAAATCTTCTTGATGAATTCTTAATTTTTCTAACATTTCAGAGGGGATTGCGGATTCTTTTTCTAATTGAAGATCTGGCAATATTTTTCTTAAAACAATCATTGCAGATTCTTTTGCGAGTGAAGATAAATCAGCACCAACAAAACCGTGAGTTATTTCTGATACTTTTTCTAATTGAACATTTTCTGCAAGAGGCATGTTTCTTGTATGAATTTTTAAAATTTCTAGTCGTCCGTCTTTGTCGGGGACGCCTATATCAACTTCGCGATCAAATCTTCCTGGTCTACGAAGTGCAGGATCAATAGCATTTGGAATATTTGTTGCTGCAATTACCACAACTTTACCTCTACTTTGTAGTCCATCCATTGATGCAAGAAGTTGAGCTACAACACGACGTTCAACTTCGCCTTTAGTTTCTTCTCTTTTTGGTGCTATTGCATCTATTTCATCAATAAAAATAATTGAAGGAGCATTTTTTTGAGCTTCTTCAAATTTCTTTCTTAAGTTTTCTTCTGATTGTCCATAAAATTTAGACATGATTTCCGGACCATTAATTAAAAAGAAATTAGATTGAGTTTCTGCTGCTACTGCTTTTGCAAGTAGAGTTTTACCTGTTCCTGGAGGACCATGAAGAAGAACTCCTTTTGGTGCTTCAATACCTAATCTTTCAAAAATTTCAGGATGTTTTAGAGGAAGTTCAACCATTTCACGAATTTTTTTAACTTCTTCTTTAAGACCACCAATATCTTCGTAATTAACTTCTGGAGCTTTTTCAATTTCTTTAAGTTCAACTGCTTCTGGATTAAACATGACCTCTGTTGTTGAAGAAATAAGAACAGCACCTACTGGATCAGTATCTGCTACAATAAATTTGACATCTGCTAGACCAAAACCCATCATATTTTCATCTAACATATTGAACACTTCTTCGAAAGGACTATTAGTCATTGTTCTTTTACGACGAGTAGTTCCGCCTAAAGAAACAATATCTCCTTTAAGTGTTGCTCTGCCAACTAAGCCTTGTTTGAAAAGTTCTGGAGGTGCACGAATCATAATTCCTTTTCGTGCTGGAGCAATAATTACTTTTTTTGCAGGTTTAACGTCAGCTTTTCTTACTTGAATAACTTCGCCAAGTCCGGTTTTAGAATTTCTTCTGATAAGACCATCCATTCGAATAATTCTTAAGCCGATGTCTCCGGGATATGCGCGATCAACAATTGCTGCGGTTTTTCGTCCACCTTCAATCTCGACGATATCTCCTGGTCGAACACCAATCTCGTGCATAACTGTAGAATCAATTCTAACTATCCCTTTATTAACATCATCTTGGATAGCTTCACCTACTTTTAGATTAATTTCTGGCATTCTAGGTTTCTCCATAACAAACCCTCCGACTAACTTTTTTTAATAACAAATATGATTGTTAAAAATAATAAAAAAATTTTAAAAAATTCTTTTTGAAAGCTTTTTTAGATAATCTTACTTTTTAACTTCCACTTTAGGCATTCTAATTGGTGGAGGTAAGTTAACTGTGCTACTTAAGATTAAAGATTGAACATTAGCTTTATCTAAAACGTTGTTTAGAATAACTGCCATTAAATCTTCTTTAACTTTTTTATCTTTTCCCCATGATTCTACGGTTTCTGCAACTAGTGCTTCATCTCCGATGAATAAAACTGAGCCTTCAAGACTAATTTTTGCAAAATCTGGTTCATAGCTACTTTCATAATTAAATGTAAATTTAAGACCTGGAGTTTTGTTTGCTCCAACTACTAAATCGCTACGTTCTACATTTGTTAATTTAACATTGTTCTTAATGTTTACTTCTCCCTTTAAAGGAGCTGTTTTGTCAACATTGATCTTACTGAACTCAAATCCGACAACTGCCATTAATATCACCTTTTAATATCTTTAATAATGATTATGTGCCCTTTAAATACTTTTACATATAGTTTTAAGGCAATGAAACTGATTGGCCAATTATTTATAAATATTATGAATTGAAAATAGATAGTTTTAAAAATAGTTTGTCTCTTAAGGGGGATAAGGTTGTGAAATACATGGTTTCAGATTGTTTAAACTTAAAATCAAGAAATTTTCAAAATTTAGTAAAATTAAATAGTTAAAGTTAATTCTAATTGTATTTTTATTCAAGCATCAAACAGTTTTTGTGTGTGTTTTTAGTTTATTGTTGTTTGTTGTTGTTATGATTATTATGGGTTATGTTTCAAATTTAAATTAAAGTTAAATTAAAGTTAA
This sequence comes from Candidatus Woesearchaeota archaeon, assembly GCA_018675335.1. Taxonomy (NCBI): domain Archaea; kingdom Nanobdellati; phylum Candidatus Woesearchaeota; species Candidatus Woesearchaeota archaeon. The sequence continues at coordinate 161,120 of JABGYH010000001.1, read as the reverse complement.
ATCAAAATTAAATCAAAGTTATTAAGAATTTATTAAGGTGATAAGAAATGGAATTTGTAAAAGACTTCAAATGGACTCCGGGAATGACTGTAAAAGAATTAGTTGAATTATACAGGCAAGTCGGATTTCAAAGTATTGAACTTAAAAAAAGTGCAGATGTAATAGTTAAAATGAAAAAAAATTCTGCAAAAATATTTTTGACATTTACATCAAACATGGTAACTTCTGGATTGAGAGGATTATTCGCTCAATTAATTAAATTAAAAATGGCAGATGTGATAGTTACAACTGTTGGAGGGATTGAAGAAGATATTATGAAATCATTTGGAGAAAAATTTGTTATTGGAAGTTTTAATAGTGATGATGTGGAGTTACATGAACAAGGAATAAACCGAGTTGGAAATTTACATATTAAAACTGAAAGTTATACTAATTTTGAAGATAGAATTTTACCAATGTTGGACAAATTGTACCAAAAGAAAAAAAGATGGGCGGTATCTGAATTATTTAGGGAAATTGGTTTAATGCTTGACGATGAAAACTCTATTTTATATCAAGCTGCAAAAAATAATGTTTCTATTTTTTGTCCTGCAATAACTGATGGGGCATTTGGATTTCATTTATATTTATTTCAACAAAAACATAAAGATTTTATTGTGGATGTTGTTAAAGATTTTGGGAATATTTTATTATCTACAAGTTTTGATGAGAAAAAAGGAGTTATTGCTTTAGGTGGATCAATTAGCAAACATCACGCAATACTTTGTACATTATTAAATGGAGGAGCAGAATATGCGGTTTATATGACTACTGCACATAAAACTTCAGGAAGTATGAGTGGAGCCACAACTGATGAAGCAAAATCTTGGGGTAAAGTAAAAGATGATAGTGATGTCTCGACTGTGATTGGGGATGTATCGATAACTTTTCCATTGGCAATTATTAGTGCACTTGAACAATTAAAAGAAGAAGGTTTGATAAAAAATGAGTGAATTATTAACTAAACAAATACCTCGATTTGAAATTTCACAATCAAAAGTTTTAGAACAATACGCAAAAATAAAAAATATTTGTGAATTAATTTCTTACAGTTCAAAAACAAATTCGTTAGTTGGTGAAATTTTAGAAAAAGAAACTGATTGTATGTTTAGTGTACATTTAAAAAATGAATTACGAAATGTTTCAGATAAGTCAAGAGTTCTTTTTTTAGCGCAAGGTTGGTCAAGTTTGGATGTATCTGAATTAGTAGCTTTCGGAGTTACTCGATTTGTTGTCGATAACGTGCCTGACTTAGATGTTTTAGAAAAATATTTAGAACAAAATGATGTTTGTGTTGATGTGTTTCTTCGTTTGAAACTTAAAGAAAGATCATTAAAAACTGAGCGATATTTTGTGTTTGGATTTGAGTCAGAAACTATTAATTCTAGATTAAAATTGCTTGCTAAATTTAAACAAACGGGAAAAATTAAAAATTTAGGAATTCATTTTCATAGAAAAACACAAAACATGTCTGAATGGAGTTTGCAATACGAATTAGAACAAACCATAGAACCTGAAGTTTTAAATTTAATTGATTTTGTTAATATTGGAGGGGGAATTCCATCTGAATATGCAAATACTAATGTTGATGTAATTAAATCAGTTTTTAGTAAAATTTCTGATTTGCAAGATTGGTTTTCTAAATTTAATATTAAAATGATTGTTGAGCCGGGACGATTTATTTGTGCGCCTGCCGGTAAGTTATTTACAAAAATACTGAGGATATATGAAAAAAATATAATTGTTAATATCTCAGTTTACAATACTGATTTGGATGCTTTAATTGTTCCTGTAAAATTATTAGTTGAAGGAGAACTTCAAAAAGGTGAGGGAGCTGCATATGTTATTAAAGGATTAACTCCATGTTCGATGGATCTTTTTAGATATAGAGTTTATTTGAATAATCCTTGCGAAGGAGATGAACTCATTTTTATTAATTCGGGGGCATATAATTTTACTACTAATTTTTGTGAATTGAGAGAAGTTTCTACAATTATTGTGGATTAAATTTATTAAGCAGAAGAGTTTAAAATAATTAGAAGAGTTTAAATTTAGTAAAATAATTTAAATTAAGTAGAAGGATTTAAAATGATAAAATGGTCGATGTAAACGATATAAACTATCCTATTGTTGATGTGCATGCACATTTAGATCATCCTTTAATTAAAGATATTGAGGGAGTGATTAAACGAGCAAAAGCTTTTGGTGTCAAAAAAATAATTACTAATGGGCTTAATTATCAAACAAATAGGCTTTCTTTAGATCTCGCTAAAAAATATGATATCGTAGAAGCAGCACTTGGAATATATCCTCCTGATGCTTTAGAAAAAGAAGTAGAAGAAGATGGATCTGATATAGAATTACAACCATTTAATATTGATGATGAATTAAAGTTTATTAAAAAACAAAAACCTATTGCTCTTGGAGAGATTGGTCTTGAATATAAATACGGAACTGATTTTGAAGCTCAAAAATTATTGTTTAGAAAGTTTATTGATCTTGGTGCAAAATTAAAAGTTCCTTTGATTATTCATTCTAGAAAAGCAGAACAAAATGTTATTGATATTTTAGAATCAGCTAATGCTAAAAAGGTAGTGTTACATTGTTTTTGTGGTAAACATAAATTAGTTAAACGTGCAGCAGAAAACGGATGGCATTTTTCTATACCTACAAATGTACTTCGAAGTCAACATTTTCAAAAAGTAGTAGAAATAGTTGGGATTAATCAATTATTAACCGAAACTGATGCACCTTACTTAAGTCCAGTACCTGGAACCATAAATGAACCGTCATTTATTGTTGGAAGTATTAAAAAAATAGCTGAAATAAAGAAAATGACTGAACAAGAAACTGCAAATAATATATTTAAGAATTATTTGCAATTGTTTTGATTTAATTTTTGATTTTTGTTTTAGTTTATTAATGTTTACCAATAACTTTTTAAAAGTTTATGTGTTATTAAATTTTTAAGATGGCGAAGGAAGATTTAGATTTAGTAGCTAGAATTGGAGCTCCAGTTATTCCAATCGAAGCAGTTAGTAATGTTTCAGTTGATGGTTGCATAATTAGTTTAGACATTGATTTGTATCCTGGAACTGAAGTTGATCATGTAAGATCGATAAGTGTTGTTGCAGATCAAATGGCCGCGGATTTAGCAGGAAAGTTAGGCAAATTAGGAAATTCTGGTTCTAAATATGTTCGCAGAGGATTTCCGACAGGAAATATGCAAATTTTGTACCGAGAACTTGAAGGAGTATCTGAAGAATCCTATCCAGTAATATTTTCTGTGACTCATTTAAGGGAACCTAGAACTCAATTAAAATTAATGGGGTTTGGTGGCGAAGTTGAGGGAGTATTAGTAAATGATGTTTTAGCAGCATACGTTTCACACTTTGTTTAAATTTTGAGTGTAGATTAATTTTGAGTTGGTTTAAATTTTATTTATTTTATTTATTTTAATATTTTTTTATGTTATTTCTTGAATAAATTAATTAGATTTAAATATTTTAAGAAGATATTGTGGTATGATGGTTAATAAAAAGGATATTAGTTGTAAAAAACAATTGTTACGGGGTATAAAACTCACAAAATATCACTCTAAAAATATTGGTAAGTTACCTAAAGGTTGCAGACAATGTGTGCGCGGAGAAAAAACTGTTCTGTTTATTACTGGACTTTGTTCTAAACGATGTTTTTTTTGTCCAATTTCTGATAAGAAAAAAAATAAAGATGTAATTTATGCTAATGAAAAGCCAATTAAATTATTTAGTGAACTTGCAGAAGAAATAATGCTTTGTGATTCTAAAGGTGTTGGTATTACTGGAGGGGATCCTTTAGTTAAACTTTCGCGTACTGTTGAGTGGATTTCACTTTTAAAAAAAGAATTTGGATCAAAATTTCACGTTCATTTGTATACTCCATTAGTTTTAGTAAGTGAAGATAGTTTAAAAAAATTATGTTTAGCAGGACTTGATGAGATTCGATTTCATCCTGATTTAGATAATGATATTTTTTGGGAGCAAATTATAATTGCGAAAAAGTTTGATTGGAAAGTTGGAGTTGAAATTCCTGCCATACCTGGAAAATTAGCTGCAACTAAAAAATTGGTTAAATTCATATCTGATAAAATTGATTTTTTAAATATTAATGAATTAGAATTAAGTGATACTAATGCAAGTAAATTGACTGCGCAAGGGTTTAGTGCAAAAGATAATATTAGTTATGGTGTTAAAGGTAGCGAATCTGATGCGGTTAAATTACTCAATTACTGTTTAAAATTAAATTTAGAGTCTCAATTAGATGTTCATTATTGTACAACTACGCTGAAGGATAAAGTGCAATTAGCAAAAAGAATTAAAAAAAGAGCAAATAATATTAAAAAAGAATATGATTATGTTGATTCGGATGGAACATTAATTCGAGGTGCGATTTATTTAGCTGAATTAAAACCTGCAGTTCATTATTTGCATAAATTAGAATCATTATCCACATTGAAAAAACAAGAATTATTAAAAAAATTAGTTGAAATGCGAAAATTTTTGATGAAAAAATATAAAATACCATTTTCGCTTATAGAAGTTGATACTGAAAAAATTAGAATATTAACTACTCTGACAGTTGTTGAAGAATTAAGTTTTCCGTTAAAAGAAAAAGAATTAATGCCTGCAATAGTTCAAGAATATCCTACTTGGGATGCAATGCAACTCGATGTTCAATTTTTGTGATTTATGTTTTAATATTTTGAAATAGTTTAATATATTTTAATATATTTATGATTAATAATCCTTTATGAAATTTTTAATGCAAAATAAAAGAGGTATAACTCAAACAGATTGGGTAATAAGTTTGGGGATTTTCTTAGTTTATCTTTTCTGGTTTTTTGTTTTTATTACTCCTTTTATGTCTACAGAAAGAAATACGGATACAGTACTTCAAATTGTTCAAGATAATTTAGAAAAAGAAATATTTCAGATTCATTATAGTCTTCCAATTTATTTTCATGAAAATGTGAGTAATTCTTATGAACCAATAATTTTAGATAATTATCCTGGAATAAATTCTACAAATGCCGTTTTTAATAGTGGATACTATGAAGTTGACGAAAACAGATTATTGTTTTTAGCAAATACGTCAAGGCATAGTTATGATTTAGTTTGGCCAATATATTCAGGCAAACTAAAACAACCTTCGAGTGTTAAACCTATGGTGTCGGGAGATACAGTAAATTCTGGTGGCATGAGTGTGCGTTTTGAAAATCATCAGTTTTATAGTATTTTTTATAAAGATGCATTGCGAGTGCAGGGGTTGGGGATATGGGTTGATGGGTATGAAGATGAGGTAGTTACTGGCGTACGAGGAAATACAAGTTTAGTGTTTAAAGAAACTAGATTCGGTGAACTTATGGATGCTGATTTTTACATCTTTGGAAAAAATAGTCGTATTTATAGTTTCATTAACGTTACAGATTATAAAATTCATGATTTAACATTTGCATTTAATCTTCATAATTATACTCGGGTTTATCAAGAAGGTTTGCCAGGACAATTAATTGATTATGAAATTGAAATTTGTCGAGAATTTGAAGGAGATAATATTCATTTTTCAGATGCAACAACTGGTTTAAGTTTTTTCTTGGGTGTAAATTCAACCTTTTTAGTTTGCGCAAATCAAACTCAACTCAATATAACCATTGATTTTGAATTAGTAAATGAAACTTGGTTTAATATATTTTTACATCAATTAAATGGGGAAATTGTTAATTATCCTATTGTGCCTTATTATGGAATGAAATCTCAACAATATTTAATTTCAAAACAAAAAGTAGAACAATTAGCAGGCTTTACCTATCCTGAATTAAAATCATTATTTGGATATCCTGCAAAACGAGATTTTAATATTTCATTTGAAGGAGATTATTACACAAAATCTATTGGTATTCCTATAACTGAAATGTATACTGATATTTATTCAAAAAAATTAAATAAAAAATCATTTAATGATGATTTAACAATGGAAGATTTTGTTGTTAATATGAGAATTTGGTGAAATGATGAGATTTTGTTTTAATAATAAAAAAGCGTATGTAAGAACATTAGAAGCATTCTTAGCATTTTTTTTAACATTTGCATTTTTAGTTTTTATTATTTATGGTGGGCCTCAACTTAAAATTGGGCTTGAAGAATTAAATGTTTTGCATGATTTAGAACCTGACCCTGAATTTAGAACGTGTGTTGAGGCGATGAATTCAAGTTGCGTGAGTGATTTAGTTGATTTACAAATAGCAAAATATGAATTTGAAGTAACTATTAATGAATTGCAACCATTTGCTAATAATTATGATACTCGTGTTGAACAATTATTTTTTGTTGGAAACCAATCAAGAGATTTTAAGATTGTTAAATTATATTATTGGAATCCAGGATAAATATTTAAATAATTAAATTATGATTAAAATTTAAGTAAGGTTAAATAAAATGAAAATTGAAATTAATACCGAAAATGAAACAAAAGCGCATTTAGAACATTTAGCAAATATGTTGCTTGCAATTGCAGGGAAAAAAGATGAGTCTATTAGTAATAATAGTAGTGAAGGCGCAATTGTTTCTAATACTAGCAATGAAGGATTTTTTAATATATTTGGAGATGATTCTGTATCTCAAATGCAATCAGAGGGTGTTCAAAATAGTTTGACTGAACAAAATAGTTTGACTGAACAAAATAGTTTGACTGAACAAAATAGTTTGACTGAACAAAATAGTTTGGCTGAACAAAATAGTTCTGAAAAAGCACAGCCTCAATCAATGTTTAATATGTTTAATGATAATTCGGAATCTATTGCTGAAATTAATTCTTTAGAATCAATACCTGTGATTGAGAAAAAAGAAGAACTGAGTGAACCCAAACTTGAATTTTACTAATTGAGTATAAGAAAATGGAAAATTATCCAAATAAATTGCTAATAGATTGTTTTTTAAAAGTTGGAAATAAATATTTATTAGTGAGACGAAAAAAAACTGAAAAATGGTTTCCAGGTAGTTATGGAAGTTTATGGCGAGAAGTCGAGGATAAAAAAAATCCCAAAGTTGTTTTAACTGAATTATTTTCTGAACTTGGAATTGAAGTTTGCGAAAGTAATGTTGAATTAAAAGCAATCGCTACAAATATATTTCATGATTTAAAAGAAATATTTAATGTCTTTTTGTTTGTTGTTGAACTTGAAACTGAAATAACTATTAAATCTGTTCCTGAAGGAGATAAAATTAAATGGTTTGATTATGAGCAAATGATGAGTTCTGATTCTAAATTATTGGAAGAATACAAAAAAGTGTTACCTTTGATTATAGAAAAAGAAAAAAATGATATTTTGTTTTATTCAACAGAATATGATTTTGATAAAATATTGAGTTTATCTATTTTTGGGTAAAATTGTATTTTGGTTAGCGGGTTGTTTAATTAGGTTGTTTAAATTCTTAGGTTGATTATTGAATTGTTTTTTTTATGTGCAAATAGAGTAATTTCTTATATAATTATAAGAGTAAGCTTTTTAAATGAATGTGCTATTTCTTAGGTATTATGGTAAAAGAAGCTAAAACTGGCCAATCTGGGAGATATGAATTTTTTGATGAAATAACTAGTGATGTAATATTTGAAGCATATGGTAAAGATTTAAAAGAAGTTTTTTCAAATGCTGCGGAAGCCATGTCTACTATGGTGTGCAAACTTGATCAAATAAGTCCAATAAAAGATATAGTAATCGAAGTAGATGGAGATAGTTTAGAAGATTTAATGGTTAACTGGTTATCAGCACTACTTGCATATGTTGATATTGAAGAGATGTTTTTTTCAAAATTTTTAATAGTTGATATTAATGATACTCATCTTAAAGCAATAGTTAGTGGTGAATCAATTACTCCTGAAAAAGGCGAAACGGTAGTTAAAGCAGTAACGTATTATCAATTTAAATTCGAAAAAACTGCTGAAGGTTATATGACTAGAATTAGTTTAGATATTTAATTAGTATTAGTTTTAATATTTAATTAGAATTGTTGTTTTAGATGTGTTGTTGTTTTGAATATTTAATTAATAATTTATTTGTGAATTTAGATTTTAAAATGGAAATTATAATTGCATCATTAATGGGTTTTTTTGGAGGAGTTGTAAGAGCATTAGTCGGAATACTTAAGTCTGATGTTTTAAAAGGTAAAGAAAAAATTAATTGGACAAGATTAATATTTCTTTTACTTGCTTCGGGAATAATTGGTGCATTTGCAGGGCTTTTAATAACAACACAATATGCATTTTTACTTTTAGCAGGTTATGCAGGAGCCGATTTAATTGAAGGAATGTATAAAACTTATCATAACCATAAACTGAAAAAATAATTATAATAAAATAAATTTATTTTAGTGAAATATGGCGCAATCAAGATATTCGAGACAAGAAGTAATACCTCAAATAGGTAAACTTGGACAACAAAAACTTAAACAATCAACAGTTGCAATAGTTGGAGTTGGAGCATTAGGTACAGGTGTTTCTGAATTACTTGCGCGAGCAGGAATTGGAAAACTTATATTAATTGATCATGATGTGGTTGATTTATCAAATTTACAAAGACAACAACTTTTTTTTGAAAAAAATATTGGAAAACCAAAAGCTAGTAGTGCAAAAAAACAACTCGAAAAAATAAATTCTGAAATTGAAATTATTGCATATGATAAACATTTAAATTATGAAACTATTGATTTAATCAAAGCAGATTTTGTAGTTGATTGTACTGATAATTTAGATACTAGATTTTTAATAAATGAATATTGTACCAGAGAACAAATATTTTGGGTTCATGGCGCAGTATTAAAAGAAAAAGGCGTTTTGTATGTTGTATCGCCTATGGGCCCGTGTTTTAATTGTATATTTCCTAATGTGTCTCAGGGGGGCAGTTGTGAAGAATTTGGGATACTTGGAGCTACAACCACAATAATTAGTTCTTTACAAGCAAATGAAATAATAAAATTAATTGTAGGAATTGAACCAGAATCTGCGTTGTTGAGACTTGATGTTTTAAAAAATCAAATTGATAAAATTAAAGTTAAAAAAAATTCAAACTGTGCTGTTTGTAAAGGAAGTTATGTTAGGTTAGAAGGATTGGAAACAGAAATTGAAGGAATAGATTCAAATGATTCTGCGAAAAATTCTTGTAATAACAATTCTTGTATTAATAATGAGCTTGCTAAAAAAGATGAATTTACGATACAAAAATGTAAAACAAAAGCTGGCTGGAGTGCAAAACCCACAAAACAACTTAAACTTAACCTTAATAATATTAAAAAGAAATTTAAACTAATTATGGATACTCCAATTTTAATTGTTATTGAAAAAAAAGGAGAAATCATAGTTCATAATTATGGTGAATTATTATTTAAAGATCTTAAAGATGAACAAGAAATAAAAAAAATTGCTAAAGAAATATATTTAGTTGGCAAATAAATTAATTAAAATTTTGGTTGAAAGTAAAATGGTGAGTGAACAGAAAGTGTTAGAAAAAAATTCAGTTCAAGATACTCGTGCATTAGTTTTGTTAAGTTCGGGAATTGATAGTCCTGTTGCTACGTGGCAAATGAAACAAAAAGGATTTGACTTAATTGGGATTCATTTTTCTAATGAACCATTTACTGATAAAAGTCCTGAAGAAAAAACAATTAAACTTGCCAAACATTTGGGGCTTCGTAAATTGTATGTTATCAAACATGGATTTGTAGTTCAACCTGAACTTATGCGACGTTGTGAGAATAAAATGCGTTGTGTTTTATGTCGTAGAATGATGTTTAGAATTTCAGAACAAATCGCGAAAAAAGAGGACTGTGAATTTTTAGTAACTGGTGAGAATTTAGCTCAAGTGGCATCGCAAACATTACAAAATATGACTGTTGCTGAAAGCGCAACCAATTTAGTTATTTTAAGACCGTTATTGTGTTATGATAAAATAGAAATAATTAATATTGCAAAAGAAATAGGAACTTATGAAACTAGTATTGAAGCTAGTATGTGTTGTAATGCAGTTCCTAAGAATCCTATTACTAAAAGTAAAATTGAACAATTAGAACGAGAAGAACAAAAACTCGATCTTTCTAACATGCTAGAATTGGCAATAAAAGATGCAAAAATAATAGAATTAAAATAATTTTAGTTATAATTTCTCGGAGGATTTAGGTCTTTTGTAATAGGCTGATGATATCTTTCTGCGCCTGTTTGGACTCTTGTAGTGGGACCTGGATGTAGTTGTACCAATCCTTGAGCTTGAACTTGTGCGGGGTAAAACTGTTCTGCTTTGCCAGTTAAATGACTTAAAAGCATTGCTCTTGTAATATATCCCTTTGTAATTATTGGGATTGCTCTCCCATTCATTTCGGTTGCAGCTTCATCAGGGGTTCCTGTACAAACATAAATTGGAGTTTTTATTCCTGCTGCTTCGCAATATTGAATTACATCAAGACCTGTTCCTTGTGGCATTTTCCAGTCAAGGAGAATGTGATCTGGAACTTCTTCTTGGAGTGATTGAATTGCTTCTTGAGGTGATGCTGCAGTTCTTATGTTATATCTTCCTTCTAAATATACTGAGTGTAATTCTCTAATTGCGTCATCATCATCTACTACTAGAACGGTTTCTACTCTTGCTTCTAGTGGTATGTCTATTGCTGTTCCTGCTTGTCTACTCATAAAATCACCTTCGCCTATCTTAATTAATTGTAAAATTATTTCCTATTTTTTTATTAAATATTTTATTAGTCTCAACACTAATTTTTGTTTGGAAGCTCATAGAATTTTCAGGGGGTATTTAAGGCTTTAGTATTGGGGGTGAGTATTTAAATGAATTTTTGCTTTGAATCATATTTTTTTAGTATTTTTGTGTGATTTTTGGCTGATTTTGTGTGGTTAGTTTTGTGATTGATTTGAGTTGTTTGTCTTTTTTTTGTGATTTTGGTTGTTTTTTGGGAGTTTTTGGTATTGTTTGCTTAATTGTGCAACTACTTGTTTGTTTTTTGTCATGAAATAATTAAGTGTTTTACAAGTGTATAACCTATTAATAGTATGAATTAGTTTGAGGGGAATTTAATGGAATGTGAATTGAGAATGAGATTAAATAATATTCGTAAGAAATATAATTTAATTTCTTGTGTGGGTATTGAAGAAAGAGGCAAATTAAAACTTGAATTAGTGAGTGATATAAAACGTAATTGCTCAGAAATTGATCTAGTTATGGATGACTTGCATAAACTGTTTAATTTATCTAATGACTATGAAATAAATTTCAAATATGTTCAAGCTTGTTAATTAGTCAAATAATTGAATTGTTAATTCTCTTGGGTTTGATTATGGTAAGAATCTAACTAATTTAGTTATGTCAATTAAATGAGATGTCATACCTTTAAACTTGCCTGATATTTCTGAGTTTACAATATTTCTATTGGTTATAAAATATTTATCACATTCGATGAATATTTTTTTACGATTAGCTGAAAAATTATCTGAACCGTTCAAATCTTTTTTGTAAAATAGAGTTAGGCAATTAGTATATCCTTTATACATTGTATCAATTAATGATTGTAATTGTTTTTTGTTAATGCTTTTAGGATTTTCTCCTATGTTTCTTGCAATTCTTTTAGTTTCATCGCCCATTTTTTCTAAGTGAAATACTAGCTGCCAATGGGATACTGCTTCTAAATCTGTTAAGTCTAAACTTTTCATAACATCTGGGTGGTGGAATGCAGATTTTAAAATTTTGAAAACTAAAAATGATAGTCTATTAACTTCTTCATCTCTCTCAATTATTACGTCGTGGGTAATTTCTCTTTTGATTAAACTTTGTAAATCGAGTAACATTGCTCTTACGATATTATCGATTCTTCTAATTAAATCTTTAATTGAAATGTTGTGTACGTCTAGAAAACTACGTGCAACCACTTTTGTTAAACTTTCTTCAACAACTTCTAGTGCGGGGAGTGACGACACAATTTTTTTGATTTCTTTTATTTGTTTATGAATATTAGTTCCTTTGATTATGAATCTTTGAAATTCAGTTAAATAAACTGAAACTATTTCTCTATAAATTGAATGTCCTGATTTGCCATCAATGTTTATTACTACTTCAGTTCTTATTTGTTCTTTATTATTTGGGTCAAGTTTGATTGATAATTCATTATCGGGAGTTTCTGTGATGTATATCATATCTCCTTTTTTTAGGTGATTTTTGTCAATCCAATCTTTTGGTAGTGCTACGGTGTATGATGAGAGACCTGATTTGACTAATTTACGGATATTCATAATTGTTATTAAGCAATACTTATTTATAAGCCTTTGTATATACAGAACGTGTTTTATATTCTAAATATACATTAGTAATATATTGCTGATACGTCTTATTAATATTGTAACAAATAAGTTGCGGACAAGATTAAAATGAAAAAAAAATGGAAATACCAAAAAAAATTGTTTGATTCTAGACGACATGGGTTTAATATTAAAGAAACAATAGGACTCATTTTAAATTCAGATGAATCAGGTTATTTTGAGTTTCCTAAAGATTTGAAATATTTAGATTAAATTAATTGGTGTTTTATTTGCGCAACAATAAAATAAATAGTTATTGTTAAACTTGATATGGAGATAAAAAAAGTTAGGGTGGCATAAAGAATTAATTTTAGAAATAAATTTAAGAATTACTTTAATAAATTATTTTTAATAATTATTTTAAGAAATTAGTTTAAATCAAAATAAATAATCTTCAAAAATATTTGCTTAATTAAATTAATTAATTAGTTTAGTCATATATATTCACATCATATCATACTTATGGGCTTTAAAAATTTTTAATTGTAGTTTTTTTAGTTTAATTTATTTGCGCAATCTTTCAACCAACTAAGGGGGAAATAACATATAATACTGGATTGTGTTTAAATAAATAATCTGGAGTAAATATTTAGTAGAATAACATATCCTGTGTTGAGATATTTATTCGTGTTGGGAGTTTTTTTACAATCGAGACTATTGCTTTAATTAGCGTTAGCTTTGTAAATTAGCTTTGTAATTTAGGTTTGCGAATTATTGTTTTAATTAGCGTTAGCTTTGTAATTTAGGTTTACAATTATATTTTAATATTTTTTAAATCAAATTTTTTAAACCCTCAATTTTGAAAATTACAGAGAATCAATTCATCAAACTTAGCGATAGCTCTATAGTTAATTGAGGAAAATTAAAAATAAAATTTGCCGACGGGCTCAAAACGTAGAGGAATAAAAAATGGGAAGTTACGACACATCTGAAAGTTATACTCCGAGACGGAGTTTTTCTGGAGGTTCTGGCGGAGAATCAAGCAGGGGAAGTTCGCGACCAAGTGTTCCATTAAGAACATCTGCGGCACCACCAACAACAAGCAGCGAACCTGCGTTAAATCAATATGATCCAGATTTACCAACCATTGTTGCTTTAGGTGGAGGACTTACACCTTCTAGAATTGTAAAAAAACTACCTGATGAAGTAAAAACTGGAAAACTAATTGATGCAGTAAATTACTTAATTAAAGATGAGGTTTTGGCAACAAAAGAAGAAATTGCAGTTGCAGAAGCAGTAAAAGAAAGAATGCAAGCGCCAGACTACAGGGCAATCATTAATGAATTTTACAACTATCATAACGAGCGATTGCAAACTGATGAATTAAGCACTTACTTGCAAGAAAAAGATAGACAAACTGAAGCAGGATCAACAAAAATAAATTTCTGCGACATAGCAATTGTATCGCACGATGAAGGGGGTAGGAGCCTCGAAGAAAGGGTCTGAATCATTTTAAAATGAGCGGTGCATAAAATGACTATTCCGACCCCATATTTATTTCAACTCGAGACACCTCTTTTGTTATTTGGAAATAGGTTGTATCAAGCAGGAAATTTGACTGAACGTGATTCTAATTTTATTAGAATTGGACAAACAAATTATGGTTTGGAAGAAATTTCTTCACCTGCCAGTCTCGAGGAATTATTTTTTTCTCACCATGCTTCATTTTTTCATTCTTTGAAAGAATCATATGTTGAACAAACACTTAGAACTGAATTTTTATCTCGAGAAGCAGTAGAACAACAATTAGAACAAAATAAAATATTGTCTTTGATAGTTAATAATGTTTTGCCAGTAATTACTTCTGTTCAACTTAATGCACAAATAGACCAGGCAATTGATTCAGGTGAACGCTCAGATCCATCGCAACAAACTGAGGAAAATTTGTCTGCCCGAAACTTGCGAGATTTAGTCGGGGTTGGAACAGGCACCGCAAGACTGAACCGAGCACAACAAAGAGATGTCGAACAACAAGCAGAAAGAATACGTCAAGAATTAATGCAACAAATTAATTCAGATTATGCAAGATATTCTGGAGCTGAAACTAGTAGTCAAAACATAGATTTAGATGCACTAATCTCGCAAGCAATGGGTGGCAGATTACCTTCTTCTGATCGATTGTTGACACAAATAGGGAGGAGAACTAATGGTCTTAATAGTATTTTAACAACTGAACTTGTTCCTGGAATGAATTTTCTTATGGTTGAAGATGGCCTATATGAGTTATTAACTGTAAAAGAATATTTAGGTGAATTTAGAGATAAAATGGCTCCTGATTTTTTTTCAAGAGTGCAAAGATTGAGAGAGGATCAAACTCCTGAAGAAGTCAATGAATTTATTGGAAATAATATTGGTCATATCGAACATAAAGTAAGAAGTAAAATTAAAAATAAATTAAGAAGTTTGATGTTAAATTTTGGTGGAACCTTTTTTATCCCATTATATGTTGAAGACAATTCTCAAGTTAAAGAAAATTATCAAAAATTACTTGAAAAACATGTTAAGCTTGATGCTATTAGAGATTCAGGTTTTCAATCAAGACAACTAGCACAAGTTGCGGAAGAAAAAAGAAATCTTGAACAAATAGCAAATTTAAGAAATTATGAAAAAAATGGCGCAGGTTTTGAATTAGTTAATGGAGTCTATTATGTTTACATTACAACTCCATCTTATGTTTTAAGAAGTCCGCATAATGGAAATTATTACAAATTTCCTCCTGGAAAAGTAGGAGTTACAATTACTCTGGATGGTAGATATCGACGATCAGATCAATTTAAAGTTTCTAATCCAATTATCATGAACAGTTATGAACATCCATTTTTATCTGGATCTGGTTCGCAACAAACATTGTGTATGGGTGCGTACAATACTGATCGAGCAAGACGGCTTTCACCTGAACAATGTGTTTTAACTTTACTTACCAAAGCACAAGAAACTTTGATGATGGGTTATCGAACTGGAAATAATCCTTATCGGAGATTAGGTGATTCTCAATTTGGTCATAAAAAAGTTTCTGATTCAACAGTTAGGAGACAAAAATTAATTTGTTTAAATGATTTTAGAAGGTGAAAATAAAATGGGAGAAGTAGATTTGAAAATTGATGAACTCCTCGCACAAGGGGAAGTACCAAATCAACAATCACAAATAAATTCTTTACAAATAACTCAAGGTGCATTTAATAAAATGATGACTTATGCTAAAGTTGTTTCTCGAGTTGCAGGAGGAGGAATGGAATGCTACGGGTATTTATTGAAGAAAAAAAATGCACTTGATGATTTGATTGTAGATATTTTATTTGCAGAAGATCAACAAGCAGTTTCAACATATGTAAGAGTTACTGAAGAAGGAGTTTATAGTGCATCACAAACAATAGAGCCCTTAGGATATGAAATAATTGGTTGGTGGCATAGTCATGGATCTATGAGTCCGTTTCATTCAGGAACTGATGAGCGAAATTTTCTTAATGTGCTTCATTCAATTGCGCCAAGAACTCTTTATAAAAATGAAGAAGGTAATTTTAGGATTGATAGGGAAAATAAAACGATTGTTATGGGGGAATACACTTTATCTGGTTTTGATGTTGATGATTTCAAAAAAATAAATCCTCAAGTAATCAAAAAAGCAGAACGAGATCCCTTAGCGTTTAGCATTGTGGTTAATCAATATGGGCAATATTATCGTGAAAAAATAACTAAAACATTTGATTCACTTAATAGACGTTTCAGAGTTAATTCTCCAACTCAGCCAGTAGTTGAAGTTTTATCAGTTGAGGATGATGTTGAATTTAATGTGTCTGATATTGAAAAAGATGCAAGGCGTAAAATAGTTTTTGGAATTGGTCGAAATGGGGGTGGTTATGGAAATAGATTTGGATCTGGGGGGAGAAAATATTCTTCGAATGAGTTTGATGATGACTTCTCGGATGATTCTGATGAAGAAACCGGATGGTTTGGATTTTTAAAACGGAAAAAAGATCCGTACAAAACAATTACCCAAAAGTTTGATCGTGCATCTCAAAAATATCATGACTGCAAAGGTAAACATAGAAAAGGTGTTAAAAAATTTAAAAAAGGAAATCCTATTGTTCCTTTTCAAGCTTTAAAAATAATTGCTGATGCGGGAAACTTACAAGAAGTTGCAGGGGAGGATTTTGAAGAACAATCAGATAAAGTTTATGAATATTTGAGTGGATTTGATTCTAAAAAATTAAATTCAGAAAATGCTTATTTGAGTTTTGGTGAATTAAATGCATTGTTGTGTGTTCAGTTTATGGTTGATTTTAATTCAGTTGTTCAAAAATCTGAAAAAACTAAAACTGAGTTACAAGACGAATTAGTTGAACAATATCAACAAAAAGCAAATGATTTACAAACAAGATTTGATGTTGTTGAGGAAGGAATTAAAGCAATGACTAATTACTCGATGGAATTGTTTGCAGATTATGGTTGTGAAAAAGGGCATTCCTACCGAAAATTAGTTTTTAATTTTCTTAGTCGTTGTGCGGGGGGAGATTTAGCAGAAGCGGGAGTTAATCCTGGATCTTTAGAATCAGTTTTAAATAAGTTAGAAACTCCTGTGGATGCAAATGGGAAATTAATATTGAGAGAAGATAAATATAATATTATTACTAAACTAACAAATTACTTTGTTCAAGATTTAACTTCTTGTATTCAACAAGTTTTAAGTGAAAATGAACAGGGATTATATCGATTCTTAGAACAATTTCCCGCGGTATTTTATCAGACACCTGAAATTGCAGATGAGTTTATTGAACAAAAATTAATTCCTCTTTTTGATTCAAAATTTGTTGGTAGTACAGATGAAAATTTAAGAATTGAACAACAAAAAAAATATCAAGATAGTTCTTATGTTGTAACTCCAGTTTGTGAAGAAACTTTATCTTCTGAGATTGAACCAAATTCTTCTAGTGCTGCGAGTCCATTTAAATCATTACTTAGAAAATATTTCCAAAATAATTCTGGTGCTGGAAATTCAGATGTGGGATCTAGTGCTAAATTAGTGGGGGGGGGAACTTAGGATGGTTATAAGATCATCAAGACAAGTTGAGCCTCAATTTCGTCAAACAGGACAATCAAGACAATCTGGCGAGGGAGAGGGACTACAAACTGGAATTAGCAGATATGATAGGCAAGAATTGATTAGAGGGTGGGATCAATCAGCACTTACAAATTCTAAATTAATTATTGTTGGTTCTGGAGTACTAGCAAATTATACTGCATTAACTGCTGCTGCACTTGGTTTTGGAAATATTGAATTATTTGGTCCTGGAAGTGTTGATGTATTGGATGTTGCCAATTCTGAAAAAGATTTTTCTAAAGGATTTAGTTATTTTTCTCAAGGAACTAAAGTTGATTTAATTGCAAATTTCGTATCCAGAATAAATCCTGAAGTTAAGGTTACGGGAATTAATTTAAGACTTGACAAATCACAAAATCTTAATTTAATAAGTGCCCCGTCAGTGATTATTGATACGACAAATAATCCTTATTCAAAATTTAATTTAATTGAATATGGAATTAGACAAGGAATTCCTGTTGTAAGTGCGTCTTGTTCTGAAACTAGATCTAAACTTGGAGTTTATGATCCAATAACTCAACGATCTTCAGGGGATCAACAAAGATATTTGGAAAATATTTTGTTTGCAGAATTTACTGGACAAAAACAAAGTAGCATTCTTAGTTCTGTTATGAGTGCACTTGCAGTAGAAGAGGCTAGAAAAAAACTCATGCCTATAAATGGAGAAAAAACAATAGAAGATATTCTTATTTATAATTTAAATTCATTAGATCGATTTAAATCTGATGTTGATTTTGAATTCTTGAGTGAACCTGATGATTTTAAAGATAAAACAGTTTTAATGGTCGGTGCGGGAGCATTAGGAAATTTTGCCGGACTTGAACTAGCATTAAACAATATTGGTAAATTAATTATGATTGATGATGATGATATTGAACAAACTAATTTAAATCGACAAGTTTTGTTTTATGATGCAGTTGGCAGATTAAAAGCAACTACTTTGGCTGAACGATTACAAAGAATAAATCCTAATCTTGAAGTCGAAATTATGTCTGAACGATTAACTCCTGCAAGCGAACATTATTTTTCATCAGGGGAGGCGTTTTCTGAATTAGATTTGATGATTGATACTGTTGATAATAATAAAGCACGAGCACTTCTTAATTATTATTCTACTAAATATGGCATTCCTTTAATTAGTGGGGGTACTAGGTACAATAGTGGCCAAGTAGTGGTAAGTATACCTGGACAAACAGCATGCTTGGATTGTAAAGTTGATATTGATAAATTAGCAATTTCTGCACACGCACCACAAAGTTGTATTCTTGCAGCACAACCAAGTGTTATTACTTCAAATCAAATAATCGGTGGGATGATTGTTGGCGAAGCAAGATGTGTTCTTCGACCAGATAAATACGGTCCTGCTTCAAATAAAATTCTCAAATATATTTCACAAGATGATTTCAGAATAGGATCTCTGCCTGCTGCCCAATCTTGTAGTTGCCATCACAACGAAGAAAAGATTGGGAGTTGGATGGAGAAAATGGCATATCTTTATGTGTGATAAGGGTGATTGAATGGTTGATATAACAGAACAAACACGACAACAAATAACTGGGAGACAAACTGATTCAGGAGAAGATTTTTCAGATTTGATTCAAGGAATCAAGGAATCATATCATAGAACTAATGTTTGTGATGTGGATTTAACAACACATTTATCGTCTGATTTAACAAAACGTGTAGGATGGTTGTTACAACAATTTCCAGATATTTCTAATAGAACTTATAGAATAAATTTTGATCCATTACAAACATTATTTTTACATAAATTAGTGAGTGAAGAAATATTAAGAGAAAGAATAGTTGTTACGCGAGAGGATTATTTTAAAGGAATTGGATTTATTGATTTTTTAACATCTATTCTGCTTAACAACAAGGATGTCTGTCAAACATATCAAGAGTTTGAACGCCGATTAGAACAAAGAGATCAATTTTTAGATCCAGATCTTGAAATACTTGTTAAGTATGGTTCGATTAAATTTGATTCCTTGCTTGAAGAGCGACTTATTTTGAAAGGAACTGTGGATTACCGCTATGATAAACGAAGATTTAATCAAAAAAATACTCAAGTTGAAGATTCATATGGTATTTTAACATTTGTAAGTCCGACGTATCATGAATTAGGCAAGTTAGTCTATGGGTTATTTGAACATCGCGAAACAAAAAAAGAGCTTGAAAGAGTTACTGGAAATTATGATCTTAAAGCATTGTTGTTTATTGATTCAATTGTTGGATTTTTAGAATATGATGAAAAAATAAGTGTGTTTGAATTACTTCACGAACAAAAATATTTTGAAGCAAGTGTTGCTGCAATTGAAGTCTTAGGTCAAAAAACAAATGCTCGAGAAGTAAATAATTATATTGCTAATTTACAAACAAATTATCCGGGTAGGCAACGCCCTGCAATTTAACTAAAATAATAATTTGGTTAAATGTTGATTTGATAATTTGATGAATTAATATTTTTATGGATTGGTTGATTGGTAAAATGATATTAACTATAAAAGAACAAGAAAAATTTCAGGAATTTTTAGAAAAAAATGAATTAGTTAGTTTAATTCAACTTTATTCTAAAAAACTGGGAGGGGAAGCAAAATGTGAATTGTTCGAATCTGCTGCGGATCAAATTATTGGTGTTGCAGGAAGTTTTTTGAGTTCAGATCAACGAAGTTCTTTTGGAGGAATTATTAGTTTGGCATATTCGATGATGTTTGCGCTGCCTGAAGCATTAGATGTTGCAAGAAAGTTTAATAGTGAATTTTCTGAAACTCGCGTTTTTGAAATTGCAAAATGGAAAGGAGATTTTGGGGTTGTTAAATCAGTATTAAGTAAACATCCGGATTGGATGAGTTCTTTTGAATATCAACAATTTTTAGTTGAAAGTGCAATACCTCACATGCGAATGCAAAAATTAAGTGAGTCAAGTAATTTGAATAAAGGAATTTTAGGTTATGAACTTGATCTGGCAGTTTTTAATCAAATAAAAGCTGATTTGAATATTCCTTGCGAACATGCAGTCAAACAAACATTATTAAGAATGCAACAAGAAGGTAATCGAAATTATGCAAAACAAGCATTATTATCTAAAGAACTCGGTTGGTTGGGAGTAGTAAAACCCGATTTAGTCGAGATAGCGAATGATCGTGTTAACTATATTTCTAGACGAGACATAAGATCTAATTTAGAACAAGTTTTAGCTAATTCATTTAGTGAGGGGGATCTTGCAAGATCTAAACGACGCATAGTAAAACAATTACAAAAAGGAGATTCTAATGAATTATTTCCTTTGGCAAGCAATATATTTTTGGTTGAAGAAGAAGGAATTGCAGTTGTTTACAAAGAAAATTTAAGACAATATCTTGATTTTTCTCGTGTTGGAGGTTATAGTCAAGAAAAAGAAATACTTGAACGGGTAGATAATCCTAATATTGTCAGGTATTTTGGAACTTATGATATTGAAGGTGTTGAATTTCTTAGATTAAAATTTATAGAAGGGACTTGTTTATCGAAATATACGCACAAAAATGAATTATTAGATTTAATGTCAGTTGTTAAAATAATAACTACCATTGCAAATACAATTGATTATTTAGGGTCTGAAGGAATTGTTTACAATGATGTCAAATCAACAAATTTTATTTGTGTTTCTGATTCTTCTGGCACGATTGAAGATGTTATTATGTATGACTTTGGAATGTCAAGACTTTTAGAACCTAATGATTTAACTTCTGAGGGTCATGTGCCTTCTGGTTTTTGTTGTAGATCGGTATTATCAACTCCTAAATATATTCCTCCAGAGATGGCTCTTGAATTTAAGAGTTATAAACATTCTGATGTGTTTCAATTAGGTATTCTTTTTTATGAATTATTAACTGGAGAACATCCTTTTTCTCGAGTTGAATTTAAACAAGGAGATGCATATAGAGAAAGTGAAGTTCTTATGTACGGTTTGGCGAACGCATACAATGAACCTAATCTAAATTGTGATAAATTAGTTGAGTATGAAGAATTAGGTGATTTAATTGGTGACATGCTTATTAAAAATCCAACTGAGCGAATATCTATGCAGGACGTGAGTAGAAGATTGGGGGATTATCAAATTTCGCAAGAACATGTTTCTAAATTAAATTGTGGTGGTGAGGTTAAAAATGAATTATGGGTCTAACAGAACAAGAAATTCTCAGAATGGGGGAATTAGACGAGGATTGTATTTAGGAAGGTTTCAAATTCTTCATAATGGACATTTACATGTGTTAAAACATATTGATCAAGAACCAGATATCGATGAAATTTTGATTAATATTGGAAGTTCACAATACAGTAGAACTAACAAAAGTTTTGAAGCGCCATGGATTATAAATCCTTTTTCATATGAAGAAAGAAAAGCTCTGGTCGATCGATCGTTACAAGGTGAGATAACAAAGCCGTACAAAATAATTGCATTGCAAGATCAACATTATTGTCCAAGTTGGATTGCGAGTGTGTTTCATGCAAATCCTGAATTTCATGTATTTTTTTCAAATACTGCACGAGAAAGAGATCTTTTTGAAGAAAGAGGAATTGAATCAAGAGGCATACCTATTAAAGATAAATTTCATGCGCAGATAATTAGAGAAATGATTGCATATGGAGATGATTTTTCACAATATGTTCCAAAAGGAGTTGTGGAAGTTGTTCGTGAAAGAGATTTATCACGAATTTTAAGAGAATTTTATGCAGAGCATGCAGAAGAAATTGATGAAGTTCATGCAATGCAGCGTAAATTAGGAATTGCGTGTTATGCAGATTTATTTGGTGAAAAAGATATTCGGAAACAAATTGGTGACTAAGCTGTCTAAGTAGTTTGTGAGGGGATGAATATGGGTAATCGTAAAAATAAAAGACGAAAAACTGGACGAAGAATTATTGTTACGTCAAGTATTCCAGATCATATGCAACGAGCAGGCGCAAAAGCAACAATAACTGATAGTGGTCATTTAGCTTATGTTCCTCAAACATTTGTTTCTGATGATGCTCAGATTACTCAAGCGTTAGAAGCAGAAGTCATACCTGTTGAAGTAAAAGTTGCAAACATTCAATTACCTAAAGAGCTATTACCTCTTGATAAATCAATCTCTAAAGTAGTTTCAAAACAAGTTAAGCCAATTATTTCTTCAGAGGCCGCACCTGTTTGGGAATGGAGAACTTTTGAAGAAATTGATTGTGAAATTGCAGATAAATTATTAGCATTACCTGATTATAATCTTGTTTCTGGCGAGGATGTCTATTTGGCGTATGAGGGAATTGCTGAATTTAATGTTAAAGTTCGAGATGATAAATTAAAAATTAAACAATATCTTTATTCAGAAGGAGGACTTGAATTTTGGGCAGATTATTCTAAAACGTTTCCAATTCAGGGGGGAAGTTTTGAAAAAATAAGAAGTGAAACAAAACTTCCTATAATGAAACAAATGGGCATTGTTACTTTGGATGATTTGTTGGGATTGGCTGAAGAAAGTTCACAAGTTGAAGTTGTGAGAGTGAATAAAAAAAGAGTTATGAAATTATACAAAGGATGCGGAATTGATTTAACTTTAGTATCGGTAAGTATTGTTCAAAATGCGAGGAGCGAACTAAATCAAGTGGGGGCTTATAATGGTGGAGTTGGACTAGTACTACCAAAAGAATTAGAACATAAAGTTATTTCTGCTGCAACGGTGGGAATTGAATCACAACAAAAAGAACAAATTCATGAAGTTTTAGATGAGTTTGGACTTCGTAAATATGCTCAACAAAATTATTCGGGTTTCCTTAAACAATTAATACAATAGCTAATTTAAATTTAGTTGAAATAATTTGATATTCATTTGAACCAAGTTTAATTTATTTGAAACAAGTGGAGGCGGATTAAAATATATGAAAATAAACCTGCAATTATCTGTACTTTAGGCACAACAACTGATAGTTTGAGTGTTCTTGAAGAATTGGTTGAAAATGGGATGAATTGTGCGAGGATGAATACTGCATACGCAACTCTTGAAGAATATCAGCAAAGATATGATTATGTGAAACGTGCTGGTCAAGAAAAAGAAAAAGATGTTTCTGTGATGATGGATCTAAAAGGAACTCAGTTAAGAGTTCATGCAAATGGAATTTATGCGGTTGAGTTAGGTCAAAGAATTAATGTGGGTTTTAATTCTGGACCTGTTAGTTTTTCTCATGATTTTGGATCTGCAGTTCAAAGAGGAGATGAAATTTATTTTGAAAATGGGACTATTAAAACTAAAGTTATAAAAGTTACACCCACTCATTTAAGTTTAGAAGTTTATGATGCTGGTGAGGGAGAAATAAGGAATATGATGGGAGTTAATGTTCCTGAAAAATATATTCCTTTAGAAAATTTAACAAAAAAAGATGAATTAGTAGTCGATTTTGGTGTTGAAAATCGTGTAGAATATTTTGCATTGAGTTTTGTGAGAAGTTTTTCTGATGTTCAAAAACTGATGGGAGTTATTGAAGAATCAAAACAAAAAAAAGGAGTTACTGATTACTCTCCTGGAATTATTGTGAAAATTGAAGATTATTTTGGTGTTGCAAATTTAAGTTCTATACTTATTAATTCACAAAAAGAGGGAATTGATGTGAGCGTTATGCTTGCAAGAGGAGATTTATTTGTTGAAGTGCCTCCTGAAAAATTTATGGGATATCAAAATAAAATTATGTCAACTTGTAAGGCTTATGGAGTTTCAGTCATTGTTGCAACTGGATTATTAGAGTCGATGCAGTATAGTGCTCGGCCAACAAGATCTGAAGTTATTGATACTTCTTATGCAGTAATTTCTGGTGCGGATGGTTTGATGTTGAGTGGAGAAACAAGTAATGGTATTGATCCAGTAAATGCAGTTAAGATGTTAAAACAAATTGTTGATGAGAATATTTAGATTTTTTTTTTATTTGTGTGGGATTGTCATGTATTAAGTTTTTCGTTTTATTGAGTTGGTTCTGGAGTTTTCGTTTTTAGAATTAATTCAACTACTGCTTCACAATGAGGAGTTTGTGGAAAAAGGTCAAATACTGCTGCACTTTTGATTTGATAGTTTCTTAATTTGTGAATATCTCTACCTAATTGGTTTGGATTGCATGAAACATAAATAATTACTTCTGGTTTTAGTGTGTTAATATGATCAATGGTTTTAGGATTCATGCCGCATCTTGGTGGATCAGTTATGAAAAAAAGATCTGAAGTTGGAAGTTCGAGTTTTTTAAGATATTTAGCATCTAAAACGTGAGCTGTTGCATTGGTTATCTTATTCGTCTCTAAATTAATTTTTGCAGCGTCTATACATTGAGGAAAACTTTCAGCAATAATTACTGTTTTAAATAATTCTGAGTTAATTATTCCAAAAGTTCCAACTCCTGCATAAAGATCAAGCAATGTTTTATTTTTTGTCTCATATGTTTTTAAAATATTATTTACATATTTGTGCATTTGTTCTGCCATTTCAGTATTATTTTGAAAAAAGCCTTGTACGTGATATGTGAATTGTTTTCCAAGATAAGATTCTGTTAACATATCTTTTCCTTTGATTACAAAAAAATCTTCGGAAATGCTGGTGTCTGTGTTTGAATGAACATAAGTTACAATTATATTTTCTGCAGAAGTAGTTTTGGCAAATTCTTTAATTTTATCAATTGCATTTGAAATTTTAAATGAATCTGAGTTTAGAACAAAAGAAATTGAAGATGTATTTTGAGGAGTTCTAATTACTGCATATCTTAATGTGCCATTATGTTTTTTTATATCGAAGAAATCAGGATCTTTAAAAAATAATTTTATTTCATCTGCGATTTTGTTTATTTTTTTATCTGCAATAAAACATTTATCTATGTTTACTGTTTTATACCATTTGCCTTTGACTCTAAATCCTAATCCTGTTGGGCTAAAGAGAAGATCCATTCTATTTCTGTAGTGCCAAGGACTGCTTGGAAATGCTTTTACGTTTTCACAATCAATTAGATTTTCGATATATCTTTTTTTATTTTCTAATTGCGTGTCATAATCAACATGTTGGGTGTTGCATCCTCCGCAAGTTCCAAAATGTGGACATATTGGTTCTACCATGTAAGTTTGGAATTGGTAAGTGTTAATAAAGTTTTTTGTGTTTTGTTCTATTAGTTTTTATGAATTTTTATGTTTTTTTTGTTAGTTTGATATATTTTGTATGTTCGAAAAGTTTAAATAGTAGATAGTGTATACTTAACAATAAGTTGGTGTGAAATCAACCAAAAATGATAAAACAAAGGTTAAATACAATGAATTCGGACAATTTAGCAATGAACTTAAGGGGGGCTGACCCAAAAACTTTTAAAGCGCCAGCACATTATGATCGAGGACAGGCAGGATATTTTGCATACGCTGCGGGAATGGATGCAAGTATGCAAGAAAAAGCCAAATTCTTGCCCTATGTAAAAGAGGGTCTTATATTGGAAATGGGCTGTGGTAATGGCACGGTTCTAGAATTATTATCTGCTTATAGTCAGAATTCTCAAATTGTGGGAGTTGATATTTCAGATAAAATGCTTCAATTAGCGGGAGAACGGGAGTATCCTAATCCTAATATTGATTTGCAAAAAGGGGATGTTTCAGATTTAATTGCTGAACCTGGATCTGTTGATTCAATTGTTTTTTGTTCAATTATGCATGAAGTGTATAGTTATGATGGATATTCGTTGGGTGCAGTGGATCAAACGTTGGAAACTTCAGCTAAAATGCTTAGTCCTGGTGGGCGATTAATAATTCGTGATGCGCCTAAGACCTCAGATGAAAGTGTATATTTAAGATTTAAAAATTTAAAAACGCATAAAAAATTTGTGAAATTTGCAAATGATTTTGGGCCGTACAAAATAGATTATGATTATGATGGTGAAATGGTCAGGGTTAAAGAAAATGATTCCCGAGAATTTTTGTCCAAATATATTTATGAACAAAACTGGGATATTGAAGTGATGGAGCAGTTTGGTGTTTATACTGTTGAAGAATGGCGTTCACAACTTCAAGCTCATGGATTTAGAGTTGTTGGGGTGCAAAGTTATTTGATTGATTGGTTGAAAAAAACACATTATGAAAAAGATGTTGATATGTTTCAAAAGAAAAATGGAATTTGGGTTCCTAAAGAATATCCTGATTCCACTATGATTTTAGTTGGAGAAAAAATATAGTTTTTTTATTTTGTTTTTATTTTGTTTAGTTGTTTAAATTTTTTTAAAAATAATTTAGTTTAAATTATTGTTGGTTGCAAAATTATAAAGGGGTAATAATAATTAAGGAGTAATAATAATTAATTGGTGAGCATATGTCGAGAAAACTAAAAGATTTAAGTATTAAAAATGTATTGGTGGTATACAAAAAACCTAGGCTTGAGATGTTGAGGGAGAAAAAAGATGATCCTGTAACTGTTGCGTATTTATCTGATCCTGATAATTTGAGACAACTTTTGCTGAGTAGTCATGAACAAAATAGGATGATTGATGTGGTGCGCAGTGGTTTGGAATCAAGTGGTTTTTCAACAACTGTAGTTTATCGAGGAGATTTAAATTCTAAATTAATTTGTGATAGTGATTGTGTTTTTTCGTTGGGTGGTGATGGAACTGTACTTGAAGTTAATGCATATAATAAAAATACTCCTGTGGTTGGAGTTAATACTGATAAAAGAATGGTTGAGTTAAATCAGTTTGATGGTTCGGAAGGATTTTATTGTGCGATGAGTCAATTAGATTTTGATGCAGTATTTTCAAAATTTTTGGAAGGTGATTTGGATATTGTTGATTTGATGCGACTTGAAGTTGAAGTTGATGGCAAATTAGTTATGAATCCTCGTAATGGTTTAGTTCACAGAGTTCTTAATGATATATCTATTACTGGGAGATCTGGCCATAGTACTGCTGATTACTCTGTGATTTTGCCTGGTTATTGTGAGCAACATAGAAGTTCGGGAGTTATTATTTCAACTCCTCAAAGTAGTTGGTCGTACTGGGAAATGGGGGGTGTAGATTTAGAAGAAGTATTGTCTGTTGAAGATTGTGCATTTAATGTTGTTGCAAGAGGTCTTGGTCCTAGACAATCTCATGTGGGAATTAAAACGAGGCGATTTATTGTTAGGGATGCAGAATATGTTGAAGTAAAATCAAAAAATCCTCGTACGTCACTTGCAATTGATGGGGATCATCCAGATACAGTTCATGAGTTGGGATTGGATCGACAAATTAAAGTATATAGATCTGCACATCCTTTGCCAGTTGTAGGATTTGACACTCAAAAAATATATTGGTACGCGAGTAAAGCGAATCAACCAGTAACGAGAGAATTTTGAAATTGGTATTTTTTTTGATTTTTTGATTTTGATTTTTTGATTTTTTGATTTTTTTTTTGTGTTTTTTCTTTGAATATGTTCTGTATGGGCGAAAAGTTTATATAGTTGTAAGTGTATAATACACAATAAGAGGTAGTGAAGATAAAACGTCTTTAATTGTTGTTTTTGGCGTTTTTTAATCAATTTCGCATTTAACAAAGAGCGTTTTGAGCTTTTTTTGTGCGTTTGGCAGTTTTTTGGGGCTGTTTTTCGTGCGAGAAGTTTGAAGTGCTTTTTTTTATCCAATACTAAGTGTGTTTTAGACACAAACTGCGTGTTTGAATGAATGAACTTGGAATGGTGAATCAAACTAGCGAAAGCTATTTTGGGAGAATATAAAAAATGAAAAATAATCAAGATTTAAAATTAAGACAACCTAATTTGTTGGGAATTGATCCTCGAATACTTGCAGGAACAAAAGATCATTATGAAACAACTATGGCTGACACGTTAGTTGTTGCAGATGATTGCAGAAGAAAATCCACATTTAATGTTGCAGTAAGAGGACTTCGAGACCACAAGGTTGTAGGAAAAAGAACTTTGGAAATTGAAGGTGCAAAATTTGAAGCATTTCAAATTGAACAAGATAATTATTTGATGGTTGCAGGTATAGAACAAGCAATTGCGGGAATTCTCGCTTATGAAACTTCTGATGAATTATTATCTATGCTTGAACGAAAAGGTATTGCGTCTGAAACAATAACTGAGCTTGATTCTAATAAAAAATTGGATTTGGATGTTTATGGGATTCCTGAAGGTGTGCCTGTTTTTGGAAATGAACCTATGTTGAGTGTGAATGGCACATTTGAACAAGCACAATTTCCTGAAACTATAATTTTAAGTCAGCTAGGTTATCAAACTGCGGTTGCTACGACTGCTAGTTATATTAGGAATATGTTAGTTGAATTTGGACGAGAAGATATGTTAACTTTGGAAGGTGGATCTCGACGATGTATTTTTCCACTTGCAGCATCAAGGGCGGCACTTATTGGGGGATTTAAAGGAACTTCTTTGGAACAATTAGCACTAGAATATCCTGAATTAGAAAATGTTGTTGGTGGTAGTGCGGGACATTCTGCAGTTCTTCATGCGGGAGGAGACAAAGAAGCATTCGAAAAACAATTAAGATCATATTTTGAAATAAAAAATAATGATTCTCAACAAACAATCGATGAAAAAATAAAATCTGGTGAACAAAAAAAACCAGGACCTACTTTTTTACTTGATACTTTTGATTCGACAGAAGGACTTGAAGTTGCAATTAGTTTGATTGAAAAATATGGTTTGAGTAAGGCTGCTGTTCGAACTGATAGTGGGGATCCTTTAGAAAGATCAAATTATATGCGGGGCAGGCTTGATGAATTGGGGCTTGATTTTGTAAAAATTATGGTTTCTGATGATTTGACAGGATATAAAGTTCATGAACTTTTGGAAGCAAAAGCTCCAATTGATATTTTATTGATGGGCACATATTTAGTTAATCCTTACAAATTGCCGGGTCCGGTTCACAAAGCTGCGCGAGATGAACAAGTTGATGGAAGTGTAATTGATGTTTGTAAAATTGTAAAAAATAATCCTGCGAAAGCAACTCTTCCGGGAAGACTAGAAGTTTATCGAGTAATTTCAAAAAAAGATTGCAAGGCTGATCGAGATCTAATTTTGATGGCTGGCGAAAACGTTTGTGATTATTTGACTGATGATGATTCTGAAGCTTTAAAATTAACAACTCAATTTGTTGAAGGTGGCAAACAAGTTTATGATTTTCCAACTATGACTCAAATTCAACAAACTCGAGAATATCATTTAGGTTTGATGCGAGAAGAACATATGAGATTCAAAGGTGCAATTCCTTACAAAGTAATTGTTTCTGAAAAAATTAAATCCGCTCAACAAAAATATTCGCAAAAAATGTTTGGAGAAAAAACTTAGAATTGAATGAACTGGTTTAGAAGTATTTGGAATTATTTTGGTTTATGAGTTATTATTCAAAATTATTTAAGACTGATGTGAGGTAAAAAAAATGGAAAAAAGAATTTATAATGTTGATTTAGAAAACATAACTGAACAAGGTTTGAAAGAATTACAACAACAGTATGTCCAGGATCCTATGAGTTTATTGAAAGTTGATGAGGTTGATGCAGATCATTTAACGCAAAGATTTACTGGATTTTTAAAAGATTATTTGAGTTTGGCAGGTATTGAAGGGTATGTTTTAGGACTTAGCGGAGGACTTGATTCGAGTTTAGTTCTTGACTTAAGTGTTGAAGCAATCGGTTCTGAAAATGTATTGGGCTTATTAATTCCGTCTGAAAAAACAAGTCAAGATAGTATTGATTTTGGTAAGATGGTCGCAAAACAATATGGTGTTTCTTATGCTGTAGTTCCTCAAGAATTATTTGAATTAGCAATATTAGCAGATAATTTAATTGAAGATTCAATTGATAAACAATTAAGTGAACAAGGAAGTTGGCAACGGACTGGATATTCTGATAATAGTATGAGAATTGGAAATGATCATGCGAGACAAAGAATGAAAATTCTTAGACGGGCTGCTGCAAAATATGGTTTGCTTGTTGGTGGAACAACAAATGATACTGAACAACAATTAGCTTATTTTACTACTGCAGGAGATGGTCGAGGAGGAATTGATATTGAATCCATAGTTAGTTTACCAAAAACTTCTGAATTCCAATATGCTAAACATAGAAATTTACCTTCTGAAGTTATTGATCGAATTCCTAGTGCGGAACTTATGGAGGGGCATACTGATGAAGGAGAATTAACAAAATTAATTGGTTATGATGTAAATTATATGACTATAGATTTGATGTTAACTGGTCGTAAAATCGGATTAACTCCTGTGCAAATTGAGTCTGCTAATAATAGTCCATTAATAACTGAGGAAAGTGTGAACGGTGTTTTTGCATTTGTGGATCGAGTAAGTTTCAAATTAAAACCAGAACCAAGTGCGAATACTATATATTTTTCAGGAGGGGATACATGATGAAAACATACGCTGGAAAACAAGCATTAATTGTTGCAGGGGGAAGACCACCTCATGTGGGCCATGGTGATATTGTTAAACAAATAGAAGAAGCAGGTTTTGATAAACTTGTTTGGGTTGTTGGAGAATATGGTAACAAGGTGAGTTTTCGTAGTCCATTTGTTGGTGTTGAACGTGAGGAGATGGTTAAGGCAATGTTAAAAGAGCGAACAATTGAATCTGTTGTTTGTGGTGTTGCGGATATTAATGATCCTCCTAATTATGCGAATCATGTGATTGATACTTTGGCTTTGTCAGGCATTGAAGTAAATGAAGAAAATACTGTTGTTGTTAGCGGTAATGGTTATACATATGATTGCTTTACAAATTATGGTCGTGAGTTTGAACACATGGAGCAGCAAAGGCGTGTTGATATTAGTGGGACTCAAGTTAGGCAGATGATTGCACTTGATCTTCCTTGGAGATATTTTGTTTCGAAAGGGGTGCAAGAAATTATTGATGACTTGGATGGTGTTTCTCGAATTAAAGAATTGCATGAGTTAGTTGAATCTTCAAAACATGGGGGATATCAAAATCCATTACCTGCTGTGGATATTATTGTTGCTGATGAAGTTGATAATTCGCCTGCAATTTGGATGGGATATCGAAAAAATGATCCTGTTGGTTGGGCATTATTTGGGGGTTTTATTGATTATGGTGAAACAATTGAACGAGCAGGAGTTAGAGAACTAGGTGAAGAAGGAAGTGTTGAAGGATATGATGTTTCTCAATTTAGGTGTTATAGCGCGTCTGATCGAGATTCGCGAGTTCATATGATTTCGCATGTTGTAATTGCGAAAGCTCGAGGAGAATTTAAGCCAAATGATGATATTTTGGAAGTTAAAAAGTTTAAATTAAGCGATCTTCCGTCAAATATTGCTTTTGATCATCGAGAAATTATTGGGGATTACGCAAAAAGTATTGGTTATGACTTTTTTTTACAAAAGAGTTAGTTTGTCTATGACACTTAATTAATTTAGACTTATTTTGGAGGGTTATAAAAATGAAACAAGAACAAAAAAATAAAATTGGTTTACAATCGGGAAAAATTGTTTTTTATGATGTGGATACTCAGAATGATTTTATGAGGGAAGATGGTGCTCTTTCTGTTCCTGGAGCAGAGTCTCTGAGACCTAATTTGGAATCACTAACTAATTATGCGCGTCAAAATGGGATTGAAATT
The DNA here is from genome assembly GCA_018675335.1 of Candidatus Woesearchaeota archaeon. Taxonomy (NCBI): domain Archaea; kingdom Nanobdellati; phylum Candidatus Woesearchaeota; species Candidatus Woesearchaeota archaeon. The sequence goes on along the minus strand of JABGYH010000001.1, from coordinate 128,982 downwards.
TATCATAGTAGAGATAAACATTTTGGAACTGAGGAGTATTCGCATGTTGAAGTTGAATTAACTAAATATGGGGGTCCATTTGGCGAGCATTGTATGGCTGGAACTTATGGTTGGGAAAACATTGAAGAAACAACTCCTAAAAATCCAGTTCATGTTGAAAGCAGTAAATATTCGTCTGACGAATTGACTGATTTATTAAATTCTCCTGGAGAAAAAGTTTTAGAAAAACAAAGTTTGACTTTATTTATTAATCCTGACACGGGAGAATATGGTAATCAAAATGCTGAAGAAATTGCTGAACATTTGAAAGAAAAAACAATGATTCTTTATGGAGTTTATACTGCGCATTGTGTTATTTTTGCTGCAGAAGGATTTGCTCAAAGAGGGGTTGATGTTTATGTTGTTGAAGACGCAATTTATGCGGTTGGAGCAGTGCCTAATGAAAGTGATATCGCAATTGAACGAATGAAAGCTGCAGGGGTTAAATTTGTAACGACAAATCAAGTTGTTAGTGGAGAATTATTTTAATTGCAAGTTTAATTTTTTATTTTTTTATTTTTTTTTAAAATTTAACTAAGTGGGCTTGATTGTCGGGTTTAATTAAATTATAATCTGGTTATTATTAAATTAAAATATATTTATTTTTAAAATAAAAACATATATAAATGTATTATCTACACTATATGGTGTTATGGTAAAGAAATCTGAACGAAAAATGCTTGAAGAAAAAGAATTTCTTAAAACTTATAATCCTGCAGAATATAATCATCCTTCTGTGACTGTTGATGTAATTATATTTTCGATTCAACATGATGAATTAAAGGTGTTGTTGGTTAAACGTGGAGAACACCCGTTTATTGATTGTTGGGCGATGCCTGGTGGTTTTGTTAGGATTAATGAAAGTCTAGATGAAGCTGCGATGAGAGAATTAAGTGAAGAAACTGGTGTTAAAAATGTTTATTTAGAACAATTATACAGTTTTGGAAAAGTGAAGCGAGATCCTAGAACTAGGGTTATAAGTGTTGCATATTATGCTTTGCTTGGCGAAGATAATTTAAAAGATGTTAATTTGCGGCCTACAACTGATGTTAAAGGAGTGGAATGGCATTCGGTGGAAGATTTACCTGAATTAGCATTTGATCATAAAGAAATATTAAATTATGCATTGCAACGATTAAAATACAAATTTGAATATTCTACTGTTGGATTTCAATTTTTACCTGAGCGATTTACATTAACTGAAATACAAAAAATATATGAAATTGTTTATGGTCGCGAATTAGATAAACGAAATTTTAGGAAAAAGCTTAATCAAATGGCCATATTAAAAGAGACTAATGAAACAAAAATTGAGGGAGCTCACCGACCAGCAAGATTATATCGTTTAAAAAATAAAAACATATATTTAATAAAGGACCGCGGATTCTTTGTTCCATTTTAGATTGTTAATAATTTTAATTATATTAATTGAATTTTTATTTTATTGATTTATGAGTTTAATTAAAGTATTAACTTATAGGTTTAGGTTATTTATTTTGTGAGTTTTAGATTTTAGCTTGTAGATCAAATGCGAAATTTTTTAAATAGGTTAGGTAAAATAAATAAAATGTCTCTTACTGCAAAAGAAAACAAAGAAATTCTTGACGAATTAGATTCTTGTAATCGTCCATTATATTTTTTTCATGATGACACGGATGGGCTTTGTAGTTTTCTTTTATTTTATAGATATAAAAAAGAAGGAAAAGGTATTTGTGTAAAAGCACAACCAATTTTAAATGACCGATTTCAAAAAATTGTTGAAGATTACGTTCCTGACAAAATTTTTGTGTTAGATATTCCTAATTTAGATCAAGATTTTGTTGATACTGTTGTTAAAGAATTAAAAATTCCAATTATTTGGATTGATCATCACACTCCTCAAAAAATTTCTGGAGTTAAATATTATAATCCTCGAAAAAAAGATATTGATAATAATATTCCTGCAGCAAAATTATGTTATGATGTTGTGGTGCAAGATCCTGAACGAAAAAAAGATTTGTGGATTGCAGCAGTAGGATTTATTGGTGATTGGACAATTCAACCAGGACTTGATGAGTTAGCTAAACAATATCCTGGGCTTGTATCTCCTAGAATAAAACGTCCTGAGAAAGCATTATTTGATACTAAAATAAGTGAAGTTATTCGAATTATGAATTTTATTTTAAAAGGAAATACTCGTGGAGTTATGAAGTGTGTTAAAGTATTAACTCGAATTGAGTCTCCGTATGAATTGTTAGAACCAACTACTCCTCCTGCAAAATTTGTTATAAGACGATATAATGTTGTAAACAAAATATATCAAGATATGCTTTCTGATGCGCTTGATAAATTTAGAAAAGAAAAGTCTAAACTTTTAGTATATGTTTATGAGAGTGGGCAATTAAGTATGAGTGGAGATTTATCTAATGAGCTTTTGTATAATTTTCCTAAAAATGTGATGATTATAGGTCGCATAAAAAATGGCGAAGTTAAAATGAGTCTTCGTAGCGGTATCAAAACTAAAAAAATACCTCCTATTCTGAAAAAAGCATTAATAGGTGTAGAAGGTTATGGTGGGGGACATGAGTACGCTTGTGGATCTTGTGTTAAAGAAAAAGATTTTGATAAATTTCTAGCTTCAATTAAAGAACAAGTTGATGCAAAATAACTTGATAGTATTTTTTTTGTGTTGTGTTTAATTCTGTTTGATTAGAATTTGAAATTAAAATATTTTATAAGATTAGCTTACGCTAAGTATTAACCTTATTAGTAATTTAAATTCATAAAAAAAATATTTTTATAATTTTCTTACATACTTTCAATTGCTTTTTGAATTAAAGGCAAGATTGTTTTAATTTCTTCTTTAGTAAGTCTACCTAATCGAGCAAAAGTAAATTCGCCTGCTTTGGTTTTGTTTTGCCTTGTAATCTGAAGCTTAGGTTCATTTTCATTATAAGCAAATACGCCAACAGTAAGTTTACTATTTCCGACTTCGAGAGCTTCTGCGAAGATTTCTTTATCTAGACTTTGGTCAAATCCTGGCATAATATACCACCCCATAAATTATATACTATAAAATACTTTAATATTTTATATTATTATACCTTATAAATGTCCTTTCCTTTTTAAAGTTTTCCTGAAAAAAGTTAGAAATGGTTGTGTAATGTGTATTTTGGAGGATATGTGTTAATGAGGTTAATTATTGATTTTTTGAGATGTTTAATTATTTTGATCAATCATCCGCAAAAACTTTATAAATGTCTTGATTTTTCTTAGGTTTTACGCGCCGGTGGTCTAATGGCTATGACAGTGGCCTTCCAATCATTCATTTGAGAAGGCAGCCACTTATCTGGGTTCAAATCCCAGCCGGCGCACTCATATTCTTTTATTATTTTGTTATGCGCGGAATTATTATTTTTTATTTTGCGTATGTTTATGTAAGTTATTGAATTGTATTAAACGCAATATTTAAATAAAATTCTGTGTCAAGCAAGTGTTAATAGCTAATTTTATTGTTATGTGAGAAAATTTAAGGATGGTTGTTGAAACAGAAAAACAAAACTCAATTTCTAAAGTTAAATCCGATTCCAAAAAAAATTTAAGAAAAATGTCTGAATCTACTAGATTTAAAAATAAAATTAGTTCTAACAATAAAATTAGCGCTAAAACTAAACCTGGGGCTAATAAAGTTAGTTCTGAAAATAAATCTAAGTCTAAAAGAGAAACCATACTTGTTCTTTGTGCGCATCCTGATGATGAAGTGTTAGGTCCTGGAGGTGCTATTGCAAAATATAAAAAAACAGGTAAGTATACTGTTTGTATAATATTTAGTTATGGGGAACAAAGTCATTGGTGGATGAAAAAAAAATATACTGTGGAAAAGCGAGTTGCTGAAAGCAAAGCTGCTGCAGAAATTATTGGGTATGATGAAACTATGTTTTTGGGGTTAAAAGATTTACAACTCAAAACTGAAATAGCGCGTCCAGAAGTTATTGAACGGATATCTAATTTAATTATGAAATATGATCCTGAACGAATATTTACTCATAGTATGGATGATATGTTGTATAAAGATCATGTTGCAGTTCACACTGCTGTGTTAAAAGCAATTAAAAAAATAAAATTTAAAGGAGATATTTATACTTTTAATATTTGGACAAAAGATGTTCGAAATTCAAAAAATCCAAAATTATATGTTGATATAACTGATACTTTTAGTATCAAAATAAAAGCATTAAAATGTTTTGCTAGTCAAAAAATGGCTTTAGTTCAATTATTGCCAACGGTTATTTTTAAGGCAGTAAGGTATGGTTTTTCAAATAAAACAAGATATGCTGAAATGTTTGTGAAAATAAAATAAAAAATCTATGTTTTTTAAACTTAAGGTGAAATAAAAAAAATGTCTGAGCAAAAATTGCCTAAGTTGTTGATAACAACAGATAGTTTTCTTCCTCGGTGGGATGGTATTGCTAGATTTCTCCAACATATAATTCCTAAATTAGCTAAACAATATGAAATAACAATTATATGTCCAAAATTTGAAGGTGTTATGCCTGAGATAAAAAATGTGCGTTTAGTAAGAGTTCCATTATCAAAATTTAGAGTTGGAGATTTTACGTTGCCAAAATTCAAACACGGGTTAATAAAAAAATATGTTCAAAAAACAGATCTTGTTTGGAGTCAAACTATTGGGCCTATTGGATTATTGAGTATGGCACTTGGTAAAAGATATAATAAAAAAGTTTTTTCTTATGTACATTCAATTGAATGGGAATTATTTTCAAAAAGTTTGAAATATTTAAAAAAACCAGTAGAATATTTGATGCAAACATTAGTTCCTTTTTTGTATAATAAATGTGATGCGATAATGATTCCATATCCGGGTGTTAGAAAAATGCTTAAAAAACGTCTTATTTTTTCTGATATGGTTGTTGTACCTTTAGGAACTGAGGTAGATCATTTTAATTCTTTGCCTGGAAAAAGAATGTCTAAAAAACTTATAGGGATAAAAGAAGATAAATTTGTGATTGGGTATGTTGGGCGAATTGGTCGTGAAAAAGATCTTGATACATTATATCGTGCATTTAGAAAATTTAATTCTGAATATGCAAACTCTAAATTAGTTATAGTTGGAGGCGGAGTTCCGTTAAAATTTGAAAATATGCAAGATATTATTTTAATTGGATCAACTAGTAATGTTTTAAAATATTATCAAGCATTTGATGTTTATGTGTTGCCCTCACTTACTGAGACAACATCTTTGACAACTATGGAGGCCATGAGTTGTGAACTTCCAGTTATTGTAACTCCTGTTGGTTATTTGAAAGAATATATTAAACATAGAGAAAATGGACTTGTTTTTCCACAAGGTAATTCTGATAAGTTAAATTTATTTCTTAAAAAATTAATAAAAGATCGTCAATTAAGAATGCAATTAGGAAAAAATGCAAGAAAAACCATAGTTGAAAATTTTACTTGGGATAAAACAGTTCAAAAAGTAGAAAAAACATTAAAAAAATTTATTTCAAAAAAATAATTAATCTTCTTTTGGAACCCAAATTAATTTATTTTTCTCAAAACTATATTGTTGAGCTTCTCCAGGGTTTGTTTTTGGGAATGCGTCAGAATATGCAGGAATAAACATCTCGGATGCAGGATCTTTAACATAATGAGTTGGTTCAAAAACGCCACCATCAAAAACTACTCGTCTTTCATTTACTAAAAATTCCATAACTGCTGCAATATATCGTCTTTCTAAATGATGATCAAAGGTTGAAAGAATATGCTCTTTTGATGCATTTCCTCTTTCTGATTGTAATAACTCCATAACTCTATCTGTTAAATTTTTTCCAGGAATTTCAAAACAATTTGCACAACAATTTGCATATCCCCAATCAGCATCATCTTTATTTGTTGGTTCTGGTCTTACTGTTTGATCAAAATAATGTGCAAATCTCCAATCAGTGACGCGGTCTTTTCCTCTGTAGAATACAACTCGAACGTCAAACTCTGGATCAAAACCATGTTCTGCAATTCTTAATATTCTGGCATTTTCAGAATCAGGTTTACTGCACTGAGCACCCTCAACTTCAACAACGCAATTTGCAGAAAGTTTAATTGGATAATTTGTCATTTCAAGAACTCTTCCCATTGGTCCGAAAATATCTCCTCTGAATGTTCTATCAAGTCCTTCAATAATAAGCATGAGTGGATCTGGTTGTTTAACATCAGTTAATGCATTTATCACTGGAATTAATCTATAATCATAAAAGTTTGCTTCTGAAATTATGCCTACATCAACACGTTCCCCTTGCGCTCTTTTTTTAGCAACTTCTTCTAACATTTGTTCAGGGTGTTTAACATCAATACAAATTGCTGGAAATTCTATCAGTCCAGTTGATTTAATTTTATCTTTTGGATCTCTAGTATTAACATTATTTGTGAATGCTAAAATTCCATATCTTGAATAATCAATAGATAGTGCTTGTGCGATTGCAAAAAACGTTTTTCTAGAATTCATACGTCCTGCGTATACTATTGTTTGTCCTTTCATTACATCTATTGGAATATTTTGCATGAGCACTTTACTTCACCTCGTTATTGTATCTTTGTAAATTTATTTTTTTTTCAAGCTTTCTTTTGGTTATTTTTTTAGGGATGAGAGAAAGTTATTAAAGATTTGTAATCAAAATCCTGGGTGACAGTTTGTTGTAGCAGAGTCCTTCACAGACTAGTTTTTGTGTTTAAAATGATAACATTTTTAAAGGATAATTATTATTTATATATGATTGGGGTTGTATGGTTTAATTTTTAATAAAATTTAAGTTAGTTACTTCAAATATCATATTAGTTTTTTTCCACATTTATTTGGTTAAAAATTAATTACTATATTTTTAAAAAAGAGTGTAAACAATGGTAAGTTCTAAAAAGAGTGAGAAAACCGATTATGGGTTTCAAGGTAGAATTGCACATTATATTCTTTTAGGAATTATATTCGGACTTGGATTTTTATTAATATATATGTTAAAACCATATTTTTCTGCAATATTTGGAGGATTTATATTAGCATTTTTATTTAATCCATTGTTTAAAAAATTAAATGTAAAAATTAAAAAACCCAAATTATCTGCAATAATTACTATGTTTATCGCACTTATTATTGTTATAGTTCCATTATTATTTTTATCAGGCGTACTTATTTCTCAGGGCACATCAGTTGTTAATAATTTAGATAATTTTGATACATATATTCAAAAAATTAATGATTTGGGTCCGTGGGATATTCAAACTGATGCACTGGAAAAGTTATCTTCAAATTCAATTTCTTATATTACTTCAAAAATTCCTGCAGTTATTTCTCAAATTTCTTCATTTGTTCTTTCAATGTTTATTTCATTCTTTTTAATGTATTATTTATTACTTCATAAAGTACAAATTTATGATTTTTTTAAAAATCATTTACCATTAAAACCAAAAGCTAGTGAGTATCTCTTATCCAATTCTCGACAATTAATAAAAGCCATGCTTATAGGGCAAGGCGTGATTGCATTATTGCAAGGAACTCTTGGAGGTCTTGGATTTTTAATTTTTGGAATAGATGGTGCATTTTTTTGGGGATTTGTAATGGCCGTAACTTCAGTTATTCCTATGGTTGGAACTGCAATAGTTTGGGCTCCTGCAGCAATATTTCTTTTACTTGATCAAAATTATACGGGGGGAATCGGACTTATTTTATGGGGAATACTCGTTATTGGAACGTCTGACAATATTGTTCGTCCAAAACTAGTTAATAAATTATCGGATATTCACCCTGTTTGGGTTTTACTCGGAGTTATTATTGGATTAAGTTATTTAGGTCTTATGGGACTTATTGTTGGTCCACTACTTATATCATTATTTTTTGTATTAATTAAAGCTTATTCGGCAGAAACTAAAGAATTAAAATAATAATAAATTAAAACTGGTTTATGCTGTTTTAAATTTAATTGAAAATAAATTTTTTAAATAATATTGTGTTTTAAATTATGTTTATGAAAAAGAGGTGTTTTATTAATGGCAACAAAAAGAAAAGTAACTCGTAAAAAAAGTATTTCAAAAAAGAAACCTGTTCTAAAAAAATCCGCAGTTAAAAAAGGGGTTAAATCTGCAGTTAAACGAAAAGTAGTAAAAAAACTAGCAGTAGTTAAAAAAGGAGCTAAGAAAAAAGTAAAAGTAATTAAAAGCGCTGCTAAAAAGAAAGCTTCAGCGGTTAAAAAAACAGTTAAGAAAAAAGTTTCTGCAGTAAAAATTAAAACTACTCGAGTTACAAAAAAAGCAGTTAAAAAAGCAAAAGTAAAAGCTGTGGCAAAGGTTAAAAAAGTAGAAAAGAAAGCAGTAAAAAAATTAAATCATACTGAACAAAAAGCTAAACAAAAAGTAAAAGAAGTATCAAAAAAGTTTAGACAAATGGAAAAACAATTAGCAGCACATGTTAAAAAAGATCCACATAAAGCAGTAATTATTGCGGTTGCAGTAACTGCGGCAGTGGGGGCAGCTTTAATTGCACTTGCTAGACGTAAAAGATAATTTTTATACATTTTTATTTTTTTTATTTTATTTTTTTTAATATTTTGGGGTGATTTATATTGGCAACAAAACGAATAAAAAAAGAACCTTCAAAGTTAGATAAAGCAATGGATGTAGCTGATAATTTTGGAGATATTATGATTAATTATTTGAATTCTCGGTATCGAATTAGAAGACGGTTTGAAGATGCAAAAAAAGAAGTATTTGAGTTTGTTTACAGTATTAAACGAAGTCTATTTAGAACATTAATTGAAGCAACACTACTTCTTACAGGACTTGTTGCGTTTATTGCAGGCGTTATTTTAATACTTCAAAAACATTATCCTCTAGAGATTGTTTTAGTAACTTACGGTCTTGTAGTTATGGTGGTTATTGCACTTCAATTGAAAACTAGAAGGTAAGATTAGAATGGAACATTTTCCTCTTGTGAATAGATTACATACTGATGTTTTGGAAGATAAGTATGGTCCAATACATATTAAACTAATTAGGCATACTGCTAAAATAAGAGAAGCTCATTTAATGGATTCTGAAAATATTTCAAGAACATTTGCTATAACTTTTTTTGAGCATTCTTGGACATCTGAAATTAAACAGATTGATAAAAAAATTAAATCAGGAGTTCCAATAGGTAAAGCATTTCGAGAAAATAGTTATGCTATTAGAAAGAATGTGATAGATGTTTTTGTTGTTAAGATTCCTATTTGGCTTAAAAAAAAGTTTAAAACAAAAGAAAATTATGCTAAAGCAAGGTTATCTGAATTTTATGCGAAAAAAAGAACTACTAAACCAATTATTTATGGTCTTGTTGTAGAAATTTATTCGCCTGATTTTAGAAGTGCAATTATTAATAATGTTGATTTAGATCAAATAAATGCAACTACTGAAAGTTTGCAAAAAGTTGGTATTAATATGGATGTTGTTTGGACTGAACTTGGCAATGATCATCGGTGGAATTCTGTTGCTGATAAAATATTGAAAGCTAAAAAAGATTCATTATCTCAAGCATTTAAGTATAAACAAAAAATTCAAAAACATCTTGAGAAAATGGTTGGTTGATTTTATTTCTATTTTTTTTATTAATTGTATTTAGAATTCAACTTGGTTATGCATTAAGTCTGTGTTTTTTTATCTATATTTTTAAACTAAGAACTTTGCTTTTCTCATCCAATCTTTTTAGAAAAGCTTGACCAAAATTGGCGTATTCATCATTTCATTCAGAATTCACCTGGTTTATAGAATTTATTTTATATTTTTAAACTAAGAACTTTGCTTTTGCCATCTGTATTCATACTAACTCCAAATAAACAATCAGCATTAGAAATAACTCCATCATTATGGGAGATAAGCACATATTGTGCGCGTTCACCATACTTTTGAATAAGACTTGATAGTTTCTCGCTATTTTTCTTATCAAGTGCTGCATCGACCTCATCAAGGACATAAAATGAAGCAGGATCATATTCTTGTACTGAAAAAATAAACGCAAGAGCAGTCATTGTTTTCTCTCCTCCGCTTAAACTACGAATATCTAAAAATTTAGTTCCTGCAATTTTAACTTTGATATGTAATCCTCCTGCAAATGGATCTTCAGGAGCTTCCAAGACTAAAGATGCTTCTCCTTTAGTTGTTAGAGTTCTAAATAATTCTTGGAAATGTTCTTGAATTGCATCAAAAGTTTTTAAGAACAATATTTTTTTCTTGCCTTCAATTTCTTCCATTAATTTGAGAACATCTTCTTTTTCAACTGCAAGTCTGCTTTTTTTATCTAATAAATCATTATATTCTCGTTCAACATTATCATAAATTTCTAATGCTTTAAGATTAACTGCGCCTAGGTCTGAGACTATGTTTTCAAATTGAGTAATTTCTCTTTGGATTTGAGAATCAGATTTTTCTTGATCAATAGGATATTCTTTGTATTCTTCAAATTGGTGATTGATTGCAGAGAGTTCTGCATTGATTCTAGCAAGTTCAATATTGATTGTATTAATTTTGTGTTCGCTTTTTCGTAAATCATCATTAAGATTAAATAATCTATTTTCTTTTTTACTAACTGTATCTGAAAATTTAGTTCTTTTGTTAAATAAATCTTTATACTGCGCATAAAATTTCTTTTGCTTTTCTTCTTTTCCTTTAAGATCTCTTTCTTGTAATTGAATATTATCTGATAATGTTTTAACTTCTTTATCGAATGCGTCAATTTCTTTATCATGCTGCTTTAGAACTTTTTGAATATTTTCTTTTTCAGGTAATAACATTGTTTCTAATTGTGTCTTGACTGAATTATGTTCGCTATCTTGTTTGATTATTGATTCTTTGAGTTCAACTTTCTTTTCTTCAAATGCATTTAATTCTGCAATCAGTGTTGGACTTCTAAGCTCATTAACTTTAGTTCTTAGTGTTTGTTTTTTAATTTTATAATCTGCAATTTCGCGATTGTGCATAGAAAGTTTGCCTACAACAAGTTGTAATTCTTTATCCACTATGATTACTTTTTCTTTAAATTCTTTTTTGATTTTTTTATTGATATCTAAATCATCAGAATCAAGATGCAAAGCTTTTTCTAATTTAATAATATCTCCTTCGAGATGTGCTTTGAATTGTCTGAGTTTAGTGATTTCTTCTTCACTTTGATTTTTATCTTTTTCAATTTTTGATAGTCGCATGCCTAAATCTGCACTTCTTTTTTCTAAATCTGCAATTTTGCTACTAACTTCTTTTTCTCCAAAACCAACACCTTCTTTGCGGCGTCTAAAACCACCTTGCATTGCACCACTAACTTCAGCTATATCTCCATCTAGAGTAACCATTTTAGCAATACCAATGCCTAGATTTCTTGCTGTTTGAATATTATCAACAACTAAGGTGTTATCAAAAATGTAGCTAAAAATATTTTTGAATTTAGGATCAAATGAAATAAGCTCAACTGCTTTTCCCTGAACTCCTGGTTTTGTGGCAATATTTCTAATTGCGGGATTTTCAGATCTTGATCTTATTTTATTTATCGGAAGAAAAGTTGCAATTCCGAGTTTATTTGATTTAAGATACGTAATACATTCTGCTGCAACTTTATCATTTTCAACAACAATGCTTTTCGTTTTATTTCCTGCCGCAACTTCTAGTGCTAATGAATATTTCGAATTAACTTCACCTAACTCAGAAACGGTACCATAAACTCCAGGAAATTTCTTTTTGTTTTCTAAAATTTTCTTAATTGCTATATTTCCGCCAAGTTTCTCTTGAATTTGCATATTTTTTGCACGAAGGCGAGATAATTCTTCTTGCGTTGATAACATTTGAGTTCTTGCTTGTTGACCTTCTGCAGACAATCTAGTGTTTAGATCCAGAATTTTATTTAATTCTAAAGTTGAATTTTTGAATTCTATTTTTTTTTGTTTTAATTGTTGAACTTGTTCTTTATTTTCTTTTTCTAATTCTAAAACTTTGTTAATTTTTTCATCAGCAGACTCAATTTGAAATTCTAATTTATCTTTTTCTCGTAAGAATTCTTGTTGTTTTTGACGAAGAGATTGAATTTCGAGTTGTAAATCTTCTGCTTTTTTATCAAACTCATCAATATCTTTTTCGAATGTAGAAATTTCATTTAATTTATGTTTCTTTTTGAATTGATCAATTTTAATATTAATTTCTGTTCCTTGTTTTCTTTTAAAATCAATATCTTTAGCAATTTCTTCTTTTCTTTGTTTAGTTATTTTAATTTTTTCTTCTAATTCGTTTAAGTTTACGCCAAGATTTTCTTTACGACTATCAATTTTTGAAATTTCATCTTTACAACTTTCAATACGATTTTTTGCGGTTGCAACTTCTATTTTTGTTTTTTCAATTTCTCTGTGAAGCTCTAGTTGTTCTTTTTCTCCTTTATGTTCGATTTCTTTGTTAATATTATCAATTTCTTGTTTGAGTTCTGCTATTTCTTTTTTTATTTTAGTGATGTCTTCATTAGTTAGAATAATTTTTTCATTATGTTTTTTTACTCGTTCATCAAGTTCTTCTCTTTCTGCACTTTTTGTTTGAATTTGCCTATGAAAAAAAGTTGCTTTATTAGAATTAATTTTATCTTGTAAATTTTTGAATTTTCTTGCTTGATCTCTTTCTTTTTTTAGTTCTTGAAGATATACTTCTCTTTCAGATAAGATAATTGCTGCTTCGTTTAGCCTGCCTTCTACTTTATCTAATTCTCTGATTGCTTTTTGTTTTTTATCTTCATAAATAGAAATTCCACTAATCTCTTCAATAATAGTTCTTCTTTCAGTCGGAGTCATATCAATAATTTTGTTAATATCTCCTTGAAGAACAATGTTGTATCCATCAGGATCAATTTTTGCAAGCGATAATAATTCTAGAATTTGAGTTCTTGTTCTTGTTTGATCATTAATTTTGTAAACTCCTTGACCGTTCTTTTTTACCAGTCTTGTAACTTTAACTTCATCAGAATCAGTTGGGAAAATTTTTTTGGTGTTATCAAAATAAATTGAAACTTCTGCTTGTTTTGCAGGTTTTTTAGTTTTTCCACCGTTATAAATTAAATTTGCAGATTTTTCTGCTCTTAGTCCTTTAACAGAAGATTTACCTAATACAAAACATAGTGCGTCTAAAACATTAGATTTTCCACTGCCGTTAGGTCCTAAAATACAATTAAATCTGTCACCTAGTAAAATCTCAGTCCTACTTGCAAAGGATTTAAACCCATGCATTACTAGCTTATTAATCTTGGTCATTTTATGAGAAAGTAAGTATGTTGGTGTTTTTTAATTGTTTTAAAGATTCTAGCCACTATAACGCCTCTTTTACCCTCTTTGAGGGAGATTATTAGTATATAAAATAATCGGTTTATATTTTATATTATATTAAATTACTTTAAGAGAATGTTTATAAAGCTAATCCTTTTTTAAAATGTATTATGGTTTCATTTTGGGATGTCGTGAATAAAGTAATAATCGAAGCAGATGTAATACTTGAAGTACTTGATGCTAGAAATATATTTGAAACTAGAAATTCTGAAGTTGAAGATAAAGTAAAAAAAGCAGGTAAGCCATTAATTTATGTGATAAATAAATGTGACTTAGTTGATAAAGTAAAACTCGAAAAAGAAAAGAAAAAATTAAGACATAGTGTTTTTATTAGTTCTGTTCATCATTTAGGAACTGGAATGCTTCGAGAAAAAATAATGAGCATAAGTAAAGGTGAACAAGTAAAAGTGGGAGTTTTAGGATATCCTAATACTGGAAAAAGTAGTTTAATTAATGCATTAAAGGGAAGTGGTGCTGCAAAAACAAGTTCTGAAAGTGGTTATACAAAAGGACTTCAAAGAGTAAGGGCTAGTGGAAAAATTGTTTTTTTAGATACTCCCGGAGTAATTCCTTACAAAGAAGATACAGATAGAAAACATGTAAAAATTTCTGCAATTGATTATTCAAAAATTAAAGAACCAGATCTCGCCGCAATGCAATTAATAGATGAAACCGAAGGATTAATTCAAAAATTTTATGGAGTTTTAGGAAAAGACTCTGAAGAAATTTTAGAAAATATTGCAATCAAATATAAAAAGTTAAAAAAAGGTGGCACGCCAAATATGGAAGTTACTGGTAGAATGATTCTTCGCGATTGGCAAATTGGAAAAATTAAACATATCTAAAATTTAAATATATTTAATTCTCATAAAATCATATGGTGGTTCAAAAGGTTTATTGCAAGAATGAGATCCATCTTGATTTAATTGGCAATAATCACAAGAACTTACTTGTCTCGTACATTGATCTTCTTGGGCAAATAATGTAAATGGTACTGGAAGATTTTCACAAGCAGTTGTTAATATTACTTCAAGTTGAATTATCATGTTTTGAATTATTTTGATTTTCTTTTATTTTTAAATTTTTATAATTGCTAAAGGGGGAATAATTTTGAAAGCTTTAGAAACTCATATAAACGTAAACTAATTTGTAAATTGATATGAAATACAAAATTATAATTTTAGGAATTTTACTGCTGTTTTTAGTTGGTTGTGTTACTCAAAAAAACCTACCAACTGTTTCCTCAAAACCAATTGCGGGTGACTTAGAAGATAATTCAGATCAAAAAACGTTTTCAGAACTTATTTTTTTTAAATCTTCAGATTCGATGAATGCGCGAAATTTTACATTTCATAATTGTGATTATTTAGATAAACAAACCAGTTTTACTGGAATTGTTAAATTTGAAGAATGTGGGAAAAATGGACTTGGAGGATATCCTAGTTCAGGATCATATCATTGTTATTATGGAATTGAATTAAATGATGGTTGCGTTGTTTATTACAAAAGTCAATTAATTTCAACATTTAATATGTCTGATGTTAAAACTCATGTAAAATTTTCTAAAGATCAACAAGTGACAATTCAAGGAGAACCTCAACCACATTATTCTCATTATTGTGGAGATTACTCAATTGAAGAAGAACCAGAATGTTTGTATGTTGTGGTGGGACCTAAATGGTTACAAAAATAATTTAATTATTTTTTAATATTTTTTTAATTGCATCATATGCAGTTGTTGCAGCTGCAAGATCATTTTTGATTCCTGCTTCTCGAGCTTTAATTGCTAACTCATCAATTTTTTGAACTTTTTTTGGATTTGATGCAGCCATCGTAATTGAAGTTGGATCATAAAATTCTGAATATGTTTTAAACGAATCTTCCCTGCACATTGCAGTAAATGTTTGCCAGCCAACCCTTGTTGTTGGATTGAGTCCGAACGCATTTAAGTAATCTGGATTTGTTCCTGTGTTATGAGTAGATTCATATTCTACACAATCAAAATCTCCAAGTTTATCATTTGCATAAATAACATAATTCGCAACAGAACTTGTTATTGTTTCATCACAGTGATTTTTAAAAAATCCTTTGCTGAATTCTTTGTTTGCAAAACCAGGTAATTTTTGAAGAAGGGTAAAATAGGTATCAAGAAGATTAACTCCTTTTTCTATATCTTGTAAATCTGATAAAATTTCAGATTCAGAATCATTTTCAAGATCTATAACTTCTAAGATTAAAAATATGGTGCAAATATTATTGTTTACGTGTGTGTATTGTGAAATCATATCAATATCTTCAAAATCTACTCCTTTAGAACTGGGAAAATTTGTTCTTAAATGTTCTAATTGAGCAGTCTCAGTTTTTAATTCTTCAAGACGTTGTTCTAGGTCAGATCTCATAAGTTAGATTTTGGGATGTTGTTTTAAAAAGATTTGGGTTGTTGAGTTTTTAGAATTTTTAAATTTGAGAAAGTTTAGTTAAAACTTCTGGAATGTGGTGTTCAGGAACTACTGATAGTAAATACGAAATTTTTAATGTTCTATTTTCAAGAGAATCAGTTTGTTCATAAGCAGCCTTAGTTCTTGCCCATAGATCATTTAGTTTATCTATTTTAGCTTTTTTTTCTTCTTTTTCTTCACTCGCATCAGAAAAAAATATTTTAGCGTGTGATTCAATTCTTTTAACTTCTCTTTCTAAATCTCTTTTAAATCCGTTTTTTGGAGTTCTATCTGCGAACAAATCTGCAGCGGTTTCAGTAAATTGACTTCTGTGATAAAGCAAAAGATCAATAACATGTCGCATTTCATGTCTTTGAATTGATAAATATTGATCTTGTAAGTAGGTATCTTCAATCATTGGTGCTCCAAATAATGCTGCGAGAAGTTTGTCTTTTTCATGAGGTTCTTGTATTTTTAAAAATTTTTCATAAGTTGGCATGACATAACTCATAGCCATAAAATTAGTTTTTAAATCTCGTTCAATTCTTCTTGCAGTTCTTGTAAGATCGAATTGTAATGGATCAATAACTATTCCTCTGGCAATACCTAAAGTTCCTTTTTCATCGTTTCTACGTTGATAATCTGGAACTCTTATTCCTACTAACACATTATGAGTTATTATTTCTAAACCTTCTTGAGGAATATATCTTCTTAGTTCTTTGTATAGTCCTTCAGGTTTTGCGATTAAAGTTTCAGCACCTAGTGGCGATGACTCATTTGATTGTTTGATTCCGTATTTATTTTCTAGAAGTTTAATGAGTGCTCTTGCTCTTACAACTCTTCCAACTAAGTTATGTAAATATTCTTTTGAGTCTGAGCTTAGTTTGGCTGCGCTTATTTGTCTTAGTGTTCTGTCTCTATATTCGAATGGGTTTGAAATATTTAGTGAATCATCAACTAATTGAACTACAAATGAACTAACTCTATCTATTTCAGTTCCTGATTTCAAAACTAATTTTTTATACATCACTATTGAGTAGTTGATACTTGATACTTAAATATTGTGTATATATTTTCACTCAAAATAAGAAATGAATAGAACTTGGTCTTTTGTGGTGTGGGGGTTGTTTATGTGAAAAAAATGAACGCCACGGCCCGGATTCGAACCGGGATATCCCGAAGGAAACTGGCTTACTCGCAAAATGAATTTTGTACGCAAGTAGCAGTTTTTTAAAACCTTGCGCGGGTCTCAAGGCCAGCGCAGTACCAGGTTGTGCCACCGTGGCAGGTGTATTCGTTTGAGAATTTAATTCGTTTATAAAATTTTGTAATTTTTTTATTTGTTTGTTATAAATTGAAATTATTAACTATTGATCAGGATAATAACATTTAAAAAGCTTCTTTGGCATGATTTAAAAAGCTTTCTAAAAAAAGGGGTTAAAACCGTAAGCTTTATATAGTGGTACTCCTTTTTAGTATATAAATCTGTTGTAATGACTATCTTATTAAAACTTTTATTTTAAAAACTTATCGGTGTTAAAAAGGGTTGTGGTGAGTAAAAAAAACAACTTAGACGTGTCTAGGTCTTAAAAATTGACGATGATTATTATTAACTAACCTATTGTAGGGTGATATATTATGTCTGATATGGTAAAAAAATGTCCAGAATGTGGGGGGATCAACCTCTTCTTAAATAAAGATAAGGGTGAAGTCATCTGTAAAGATTGCGGTTTAGTAGTCGAAGATAAAATGGTAGATTTTACTCAAGAATGGCGCGAATTTGATGACGATAATGCTGAAAAAAGAAGAAGAACTGGCGCACCTATGACTTATACTCAATACGATCAAGGATTGGGAACTGAAGTTGGACAAAAAACTGATTTGTACAAACTTGGTGGAAAAGTAAAAAACAAATTTTTCCGATTAAGAAAATGGCAATACAGGATATCCACTGCAATTGAAAGAAATTTAAAACTGGCACTCGCAGAATTAAAAAGAGTAAGTTCTTACTTAAAACTTCCAAAAAGTGTTGAAGAAGAAGCTGCAAGAATTTATACTCAAGCAGTACAACGTGGACTTGTTCGTGGAAGAAGTATGGAAAGTGTTGTAGCTGGAAGTTTATATGCGGCATGTAGAAGACATGAAGTACCAAGAACATTAGATGAACTTAGTGAAGCTAGTGGAATTGAGAAAAAAGAAGTCGGAAGAACATACAGATTCGTAACTCGTGAACTGGGAATTACAATTTTACCAAGTAATCCTGCAGATTATATTGCAAGATTTGCAAGTAGTCTAAAATTAAGTGCAGAAACTCAATCAAAAGCAGTAGAAATACTTGAGAGTGCACAAAAAGCAGAATTGACTAGTGGTAGAGGCCCAACAGGAATTGCAGCAGCAGCTCTTTATGTCAGTGCTTTGATTCATGGTGAAAAAAGAACACAAAGAGAAGTTGCGGATGTTGCGGGAGTGACAGAAGTTACTATTAGAAATCGTTATAAAGAATTACTTGACAAACTTGATTTAGAAAAAGATATCAAAAAAGTTAAGAAAAAGAAAAGACGAGACTAAATTTTTTAAAATTTTTTATTTTATTACTTTCTATTTTTTTGTTTAGTTATTTTTGTTAGATGTCTTTTGCGATTAGTGTGCTTACTTTTTCTATAAACTCAAATTTATTTCTTATGTCCTCTATAATTTTGTAAAATTCATTGACGTTAATGACATCAAATGTTACATCAACATCATATTTTCCAATTTGGTGAACTAAATAATGGATTCCTGGAGTTAATTGACAGTATGTAATAAATTTTGATAAATCTTGTTTCGTGTGGGGTCCTAGAGTAAGTAATGCAATGCATGGTTGATAATTTAATTTTGCAACATTAATTTTTGTTTTAAAACCAGTTATTATTTTTTGCTTTTGGAGTTTTTTAATTTTGGTAATTATGCTTGCGCTACTCATTTTTAGTTTTTTTGCAATATCTATAATTTGTGTTCGAGAGTTTTCTTTTAAACAGTTAATTAATTTTAATTCTTGTTCTGATATTATTTCAGGGGTTACTTCACAATCATATGTTTGAAATATTTTGCTTTTCTTTTTTTCTGTGAATGGTTTACTAAGTTCAAAAGCACTTAGGACTAGAGATACATCTTTTTCTAGTATGTGTTTTGAAATTTTGTTAAGGGTTTGGTTCATATCTTTTTTTTGATATTCATCAGATATTTTAAAACTGAGTAAGAGATCATATTCGCCTTCACAAAAACGGTACCAGACGTTTGTTTTTGAGGATTTAAGAATTGATTTTATTTCTTGAATTGTTTTTTTAGTGACTTTCTTAAGTTTTAGGTGAATTGGATATAATTTAAATCCTATTTTAGAATAATTTATTTTATTACTGAACTTGATAATTATTTTATTAGTTTGTAATCTATTAATTATTTTTATAACTCCTTCGGGGGACAGTCTTGATTGTTTAGCAATTTGATTTGAAGATAATCTACAATTTTGTTCGAGTAGTTCTAAAACTTTTTTTTCTGATTGTGTTAAGTTTCTCATAATGGTTAGTGGGGGTTGTTTATATATAAAAGTTATGTTTTTTATTAAATTTTTAATAATTATTTTTATTATTTCAACTTTTTATTGAATAAAGTTGATATATTTGAAGGTTGTTTTAATATTCATTGATTTTGAAGGGGGATTTTAATGGTGGTTGAGATAAGTAAATTGGAACGAACGGTTAATGCTACTGTATCAAATAAACAAGAACAAATTGCAGCTGAGTGCGAAAGAGAAAAAGGAATAAAACAGTTTATTGATTGTGGTAGGCAATACGAGATAGAATTTGATACTTATTATGATATGGTTGAAAATTTGGAAATTGCAAAAACTAATTTGTTAGATTGGTTGGTTGGAAAAGAAATAAATGATTCTGAAGGGTACATAAATACTGGACCGAGGTTTTATGATTGGTTAGTTTTTGGAGCTAAGGAAACATATGTGAGTTTAAGAAGAAAAAGTATTGGCACTTTTGAAGCATTGGATAAATCAACTGAAAGATTGTGTTGGTGGTTTGAGAAGAGTGTTTCGGGGAATTTTGAAAATGGGGTTGTTTATGTTAATTATCCTACTTCAACATTGCGCAGGTTAAGAAAATTGGCAGAGTATTAATATTTTGGAGTGTTTGTTAAAATGAATGAAAAACTAAAAGAAAAATTAATTTTAGAAGCCAGACAAAGAATTAGTTGTGATGATCCATCTCATGATTTTTTTCATGCTCTGCGTGTTTTGAAAAATGTTGAATTAATTAGTGAAGTTGAAGGAGGAGACATGGAAGTTTTATTGCCTGCAGCATTATTTCATGATGTCATTAATTATCCTAAAGATGATGCTCGTTCAAAATTGTCTGCAGAACATAGCGCAAATGTTTCCAAAATTATTCTTGAAGAATTATCTATGTATCCAAAAGAAAAAATTAAGTTGGTTGTTAGGGCAATAAGTGAACATAGTTTTTCAAAAGGAATTAAATCAGATTTAAAAGAATCACAAATTTTACAAGATGCAGATAGACTAGAATGTGCGGGTGCAATTGCTATAATGAGAACATTTTGTTCAGGAGGGCAAATGAAAAAGAAGTTTTATGATTGTATTGATCCATTTTGTGCTGGAAGAGAACCAGATCCAATGCGATATGCGATTGATTTGTTTTATGCTAGACTGTTGAAAACAATAAATATATTGAATACAAAAACTGCAGTTGACCTTGCAGAAAAAAGAGTGATGTTTTTACATACATTTTTGTTTCAGTTAGAAGATGAATTGAGGGAAAGTGGTTTTATTGGTTTGGATTCTGTTGTTTAGATTTGTGAATTGTTTTGAATACTTTTTTTTATTTTATTTCTTTTAGTATTTTTTCAAATGTTTTTCTTGAATAAGTTGGTTTGTATTCTTTAGCAAGTTCTCTTATTTTTTCTGTGTTGACTTTTATGTTTTTTCTTTCAAAAAGTTTGAGAAGAATTCCTGCAGATACAAATTGGCAAAATTGAGTTACATTTTGAGGTGTAGGATTTGGTTTACAACGTTCAAAATCAATGAGTATTGCTTTTGGTTCTTTAAGTGGTGCGTTTTGCTCTTTGAGTTGTATTTTTTGTTTGGAGTTATTAGTTGTTGTAATTAACATATTTTTTACTGGGTGGTGCATTTCTTCTTTATTGAGTTTAAGTGTATCAAGTGTGAACATTTGTTCAAATAAGTCAAAAATTATTTTTTTAATTGTTGATTTATTTGATTTTTCAAAAAAATCAAGAGGAAAAATTCCTTCAATGTATTCATAAACAAAATAATTATTATCAGAAAATAAAATTGTTGGACCAAGATTGTATTTATTAAGTTTTTTTAGAACTGATGATTCATTGTTAACTGTTCCTTTAGCATCAATATCAGTTCTTTGAATTTTGATTGTGACTTTTTTCTTTTTGTAGTCTCCAGTAAAAATCCACCCTCTGTGGCCTTGAGTAAGTTTTTTGATGTTAGAAATATTTTTATGTTCTAAAATTTGAAGAAATTTATTTTTTGTAATTAAATATACGAATAAGTTCTCAAAACAAATCTTTTTTTCAGCAATAATAACATGTTTTAAAAAATTGTGATTTAAAAATTCATTAACTCTAATTTGTTTTGTTAATGATGAAAATAAAAGAAGAATTTTACCATTAGGTTTTAGATAAAAATTTACTTGATTGAGAAATTTTTGAATAAGTTCATAACCTTTTTTTCCACCACACGTTGCTAATGCGCAATTTTTAGGTTCATTAGGGTCATGAGGAAGATAAGGTGGATTAAAAATAATTAAATCAAATGAATGTTTGGTTGATTTTGGTAGTTTGGAGAATAAGTTTGATTCTATAAATTTAATATTATTAATTTTATTTTTTAATTTTTCTTTTTTACAATATTTAATAGCTTCAGGATTTATATCAATTGCCGTGACTGATTTTGCTTTTTTTGAAGCAACAAATGAGAGAATTCCTGAACCAGTACCCATTTCTAAAACATTAAATTCTTTTTTGCAATACTTTTTAATTGGGTCGAGTATTAAATAAGAATCATCTTCTGGTTCGTAAATCATATTATAAATAAAAAATAAATGAATTATTTAAATCTTTGGTGCTTATTTTACTTGTTTAATTAATATTAATGTTTCGGGTAAGTAAAATCTGAGTTTATATTTTTCAAATCCTTCTTTTGATAAAGCACAACGAAATTTATCAGAATCATAAATTATTTTACCTTCAATAAAATCTGCGTCTCCAAATTTTCTTCTATGAGGGCCTGAATGCGAAAAAATTGTTTTTATAACTTTGTCTATTTTGTTATCGGGATATTTTAATTTTTTTAATAGTTTTTTTGCAAAGTCTGCTGAATTATCCACATGAGTTTTATATTTTGTATAAATTACATCATGTAGCATTATTGATATTTTAAGAATTTCTAAATCTGTTTTAGGATAATATTTTGCAAGAGTGAGGCCAGTATTCATAACTTCAGTTACATGATTCCACTGATGATTTGAATCATGTTTTTCGTATTCTTGTTTTGCTATAATTTCAATTTGTTCTATTATGTGCATATCAATTGTTTGGGTTGAATGTATATATAAATTATTCTTTAATATGATTAGGGGTGTAATTTATTCTTTTTAGGATATTGTGTTTTTTTTTTTAAAAATGTTCATCTACTTTTTTGTAATAATCTTTTACTCGAGTCACGACTGATTGAAGAAGATATTGTTCAATTTTTTGATCGAAAATAACTGAAACATCATCAAATTCAGTGATTCTATAATTATTTTTCATTTTTTCAACCAAATAAATATCTCTTAGGCGTTTTATCTGTCGTCTTATATTTGATGAAGCAATACCCACCATTGGAAGATTTGCCGCTTTTCTTATGTTGATTACGTTATCTTTAATAAGTTCTGAACTTAGTTCTAGATGGTCTTTTTTGGCTATTAAAAGAACTTGAAGAACATCTACAATGACATCTCTGGAATCGCCTGGTTGAAGAAGACCACAACTTAAACAGAGTTTTTTTACTAAATCTCTTTTTTCTAATTTATATGGTTTTTCATATCGTCTCAGAGTAAGTTCTGAGATTGGAATATCTTTTGAAACTTTAGGCATTTTTTTCACCTCGATTATTTTAAAATCAAATTTTTTTAATTTGCATTTTTTTTTTGAGTATATTACATTAATTGGGTTTAACTTGTTTAAATAGCTCATTTCAAGAAGTCTAGTGTCCAATGGATAGGAGAATTAGCTTGAATTTGATGTTTTTGGCTTGTTTACTAGTAGTTTGAGCTTGTATTTGTGTTGTCCAATGGTGCTGATAATATCTAGTCAGAATTAATTAGTTTTAGTTTGTGATTACAGGTTTTAGTTAACTGTGTTAGTAATAATTTTGTTAAATAAAATCAGTAATCTTATGTTTAATTTCTTCATGATATAGCCAAGCTAAAAGAATTATGGCATCTAGTGCTGCAGGAATATCTGCAAGATTAAAATAACTAATTAAGTGAATGCTCCATGCTTGCGTGGAAATTGGATACAGCCACATGATTCCTTCAGCAGCACCGCCACCAATTAAAAAATCAAGAAAAATATGTAAAAATATTCCGAATGCTAATACAAAAGAATATGCTGCAAACTTTTGTTTTTTTTCAACCCATAAAATTAATCCAGGAATTAAAAAAAGAATTGCAAAAAAAGGTGTGTGAGTAATTCCTCCATGTTGTAAAAATTGAGGAATCGTCCAGTTAAATAAATTAAATATGAGTTTTATTGGAATATCAATATCAGGAAGTAATCCTCCAATACCTGCTATGAAAATAGTGTGAAGTGTGAAGAATTTTTTATGGTTAGTAATATAATCTCTATATAGGTCTGTAAGAATTATGCTTGATAAAATATGAGTTACTGCTAAAGGCATTTTTACAATAGAGTTATTGGTTATAAATGTTTTGTGAAAAATTTAATAAAAAAAGTAGGAGATTAAAATTTTAGTTTTTAGTTTGTTTGATTTTTTATTGACTAATTTGGTTGATATAAACAGTAAACTTTAATAGTTAAAAGTTTATTTTATTTGATAATGGCTTTTTATAATTCAATGTGGAGTGCTTTTTTAGAAATTATTAAAGCACCATTTAATGATTTGAGTGCGTTATGGGTACTTGCACCAATAGTTTTATTGTGGATTGTTTTAATAATGTATTTTGATACTCACAAAAAAGAAGAACTTGGATGGAATACTGCACTTGGAAATGGAATTAGTTTATTTTGGATAAATATAGATTTAATGAGATATATGTTCTCAAATCATTTTGAAAAATTTGCTTGGTCAAAATTTGGAGTTGTATTATTTGTGCTTGCATATGCAGGATTTATTACTTACATTTCATTTGCACATAAGTTTTCACCAAAAATAACTTACGCACTAGCGTATCCTACTCCAATTTATTATTTAGCGTTTATAGCTATACTTTGGACGTATGGGGGACTTAGTTTTGGGATGTGGGTAATTATTGACTTGATATTAATTTATGGAGTTTTAGAATTAGTTGGCCTTTTGTTGAAAAAATTACTTCCAGAAAGTCCTAAAGATGATGCTGAGTCTGAATCAAGTAGTTCGAGCGGAAGTGATTTTGGAGATTTAGGTAGTTCAAGTTCATCTAGTTCTGATTCATCAAAATCAGACTTTGGAGACTCGGGTGGAAGTGATTTTGGAGATTTAAAGTTATAATTTATTTTTTTTTAGATTTATTTTTGAATTATATTTTTATTCATTCTTTATTTTATTTTTTAAATTTGTTTTAATTAATGTATAATAAAACTAGTAAGATTTTTGTTAAAATGTTTAGCATAATCCATTTTAGTTTTACTTTCAGCATAAATCGTGTACAAATTATCGCCTGTTAATACATGATCTCCAACATGCTTATGTAACAGCATTCCCGCTGCATTATCATTTGGGGCTCCTGCAACTCGTGCAATTTTAGCAATTGCTTTGTTATCAATTTCTTTAATAATTCCTGATTTTGTTGCTTTTACATTAAATTTAAGTTTAGCAAATGCAATTTTATCTGGATTAATAATTTTTTTACCTTGAGCATTAATGACATCCAGCATTTTATGCCAAGCCATTCCCGTATCAAGTATTTCTTTTGCTTTTTCAAAATAAACTTTTCTGCTTTTTTTACCTTTTTCTACAAAATACATCATTTCTGCAGCTAAATGTAGTGCTTTACTTCGAAGATCTTGAGGTGCACGATCATCATTTTGTAATACATATAAAATATCTCTTGCTTCAAGTGAAGGACCTACGCCATTGCCTATAGGTTGACTACCATCAGTAATTGTTACTAGAATTTTCATACCTAACTTTGAACCTAATTTGATGAATGCTTTTTTCAAATGCTGTGCATGTTTTGCACTTTTTAATTTTGCAGTTTTTCCAATTGGAATATCAATTAAAACGTGAGATGCGGAAACACTGCCTTTTTTAGCAAGAATTGAGGATAACAAATTTCCTTCTGCATCAATTGATAGTGGATGTTCTACTGTGATAATTTTATCATCTGCGGGAGCCAAATTAACTGCGCCACCCCAAACCATGCACCCTCCTGTTTTGTGTACTACTTTTTTAATTTGTGATAAATTAAGTGAAACATTTGTTAAAACTTCCATTGTGTCTGCAGTTCCTGCCGGAGATGTAATTGATCTAGAAGAAGTTTTTGGCATTGTATAACCTGCTGCTAAAAGAATTGGAACAACAACGCTCGTAGTTCTATTGCCTGGAATTCCTCCAATACAATGTTTGTCCAGGACTGGAGTTGTTTTAATTTCTAATTTATCTCCAGTTTCAATAAGTGCTTTTGTTAAATAGGTGGTTTCTTTAAGATTTAGTCCTTGAGTAAAACAACCTGAAATAAAATAAGTTAGTTCAATATGGCTTAATCTATTATCAACAATATCTTGAGTGATTGCAAAAATTTCTTTTTCATTTAAAATTTTACCTTCGAGTTTTGCTCGAATAAATCTTAATGACTCTGGAAGTTTTTCAAGTTTAATTTTTATTTCAGTACCGGTTTTTGCTCTAATTTCCGCTAATACTTCATCAAATAATCCGATTTTTCCTGTTGGAACGATTTTTGAGGAATCTGTAATGTCTAAAATTGCAGTAGCACTTTTTTTACCATTGCTTAAGTGAATACGATCTCCAATATGTAAATCTAGATTTTTTGCATCTATTTTGTTAAGAATTGCGATTAATTTTTTTCCTGAAGAGATATTCATATTTTTAGCTTTGAGTTTCAATTTATTCACCTCGATTAACAATAATTTTATTTGTTTAACTTTGTTTTAGTTGGTTAAGCTTTTGTTTAATTATGATTTTTTTTTTTTTTTATTGATTATTTGTTGGAATTGGAGTGTTACTTGGAAAGGGTGCAGGTGTTTGAGTTGAGGGTTGTTTTGCTTGAGTGTTAGTTTGTGGATTTGATTGGGTCGCAGTTTGTTGTGTATTCTTATAATTTGGTTGTTGAGACTGCTTATTGAGTGGTTGTTTATTGTCATGAAATGGTTTGAATCCTTGATATGATGAACGACTTTTTTGAAAATAAGTAATTAATTGATTCAAATAACCTTCAATTTGTTTAATGTTAGAAATATGATCTATTTTAAAATTAGGTTCTAAAAGTATATTTCCTGTTCCAAATAGTTTATCTAAGAAATCTTGTTTGATATTTATGCTTTTAAAATCTGTAAATAAAAATGTTAGTGGTTTTTCACCTTCAAATTCAATTCTATTTGTGAAAAAAACATATTTGAATTTTCCAAATTTAACTTTGTATAAAATTGTTTGAATAATGACTAATGCCAATAGAACTAATCCAATTATTGGATGAATGAAACTGGGAATTTCCATTTTTAATGAAAGTTTCATTGCTAGTATGATTCCTGTATAAAAAAGAGTTGATAAAACTAGAAGTTTAATGATCCAAGGAGTAACCATTCTAAATGTATTTGGTTTAAGCGTATATTGTGGAAGTTCCATAAAAAATTTAACACCTCTTTTTTAAAATTATTTTTATGGGCCCGCCCGGACTCGAACCGGGGACCCCCGCCTTGTCGAGGCGATATCATAGCCACTAGACAACGGGCCCAAATATTGAGTTATAATCTATATTATGTTTATTTTAGTATTCTTTTTTATAAATGTTTGGGTGAAATATCTCTTAATTTTTATTCTAATATATTATTATAGTGTATTATTATAATTATTTTTAGAAGATGATAATTATTTTTAGAGAATGTGAGTTTTATATTAAATAAATGACATGTTTAAATTTAAAAAGAATTTGCGTATTTTTGATATGTGAAGTTGATATTGGTTTTAATGCTAAATGGGAGAAAAATAAATAATAAAATAAATAATAATAAAATAAATTAAATAATGAAATAAATTAAATAATAAATTAAATCAAAAAATAATTATTTACTTTATTCTTTTTTTCTACTAATAACAAAATAAATTCCTAGTCCTAACACAATAATTGCTAATGATAAAGCAATTCCTCCAAAAACAGGTGCTTTTGATCTAACTGAAAAAGTTTCAATAAAACTCAAAATTCCTTCGGAAAAAGATTCTTTAACATCTGTTTTCGCTTCCTTTAATTGTGATTCGTCAGGTTTATCTGACTCTGTAGTATTTACTTCTGAATCAACTTTTTTTGAAGTCATAGGAATTATGTTCGGAGTTATTTTTTTTGCAGATAATAATTCGAATTTAATATTTGCTTTACCTGTATTAATTTCTTCCATGGTTATTCCAATATCTTCAGTTCCATTTTTATTAATATCTACATTTAAAGTTTGATCTTCATCCAACATTTTTACTGTATCTGGTCCTGGAAGTCTAAGTGTAATTCTTCCTTTGTTAGCATATAATTTATCAAAATTAAGATAATATGGTTTGTCTTCAAAAATAAGTTTTACAGTATCGCTTTTGTAAACAATAACTGTTACACTGGGAAGATCTTCTGATAATTCAATTTTAATTGTATTCCCTGAACCACTTGGACTACCACCATTTCCAGAAGGGATAGTTGGTTCATCAGGCGTACATGAACTACTACAACTACCGCCACAGTCAGTTCCGGTTTCATCACCGTTTTTAATTTTATCTGAACAAGTTCCACCAACAATGTTTGTAACTTCAAATTCAATTTCATTATTCTTTGAACTACACTCATTTAATGATTCTATGCTTGCTTTTAATGTGTGATTTCCTGCATGAAAACTATCTCCTGATAAACTAATTGTGTGTTCTGATTGATTATTTGCAACTAACAAATTAATTGATTTTGAACCTAGTAATGATTCATTTTTGTAAAAATTAACAATTATGTCTGATGCATTAATATTTTTTAAATTTTCAATGGTGAAATTTACTTCAAAATTTTCACCTTCTTTGAAATTGTTTTCTGCACTGATTGTTGTAAATGCAATATCTGATCCGGTAACTGAGTATGTTGCTTCTTTTAAAACTGGGACCATTAATTCGCTATTTTCATTTTTGTAGTTATTAACTAAAATAGTTAATGTATCAGTTCCACATTGAGTTGGAGTTATCATATACGAATCTGTTTTTGAAGTATTAGGTTCTAAATTAAAATTACTAAATGAATCAGGGATAATTGCGCTGTTTGTAGCAGTTGATAAAATACCACTAATTTCAGTAGCATTGCCAAGTCCAGTATTATTAAGAGTTACATTAAATTCATGACTGGTTCCAAGAGTTAACTCTGGAATTTCGCTTAAATTAATTTCAATATTTGGATCTTCTACTTGATTAATAATTTTAATAGTAAAATTTTTTTCACATAAACCAATTATTTTTACATTACTAAGTAAATTTCCAGTTGCTGAACTATTAACAGTCCATGAATTAGTTGTAAAAGGAATTCCTGCTTGAGGATTTGTATCAAGTGTTGCTAAATTTGGTGAAAGAGTTAAATTAACATCCATTCCATTACTTGTTGCTTCTGCATTGAAGAAATTAATATCGAATTGTTCGCCCACATATAATGACTTAGTAGGTGCACTTAAAGTTCCACTACATTCAGCACCAAATGCAATTCCTGAGGCTGAAATAAGTATGATACAAAATAACATGCAAAACATGAATGCTTTATTTATTTTTTTTCCAATACTTGATTTTATTTTGTGATTTTTAATATCATCCATTTTGTGATTTTTAATTGTATTCATTTAGATCACCTCCACTTGCTTGGAAGCAATAATGATTTCATTATTACCTAAATTTGCGCCAATATCAAATGTGCCTGTCGTATTTGATTCTAAATTCCAAGTAAGAACTTTAAATTCTCCTTCATTAAAGTCAACTAATTGGATTGCATCGGGATTTGACGTGAAACTTTCATTATCAAAAACTAACTCAGCCATTAAATCTTTAAATGCATAATCCTCTGCATTCCAATCATTTTGAAGTGGCAGATGAACTGTAAATGATTCTCCATTATTAATTGAAGTTTCATTAAAAAATAATTCTCTTGTTGCTTGACTAATAATGTCATCAACACTCCAAACTAATGCATTGTAAGATAATTGTTGATTAGCAAAATTAGTTTCACCTGGAAGAGTTTTTACTCTTACCTTAAGATTTTGATAACCTAATTCTCCTGCACTAAAGTTAAATAAAATTTGTTTAGTTGCGCCATTTCCTGCAAGGATTATTAATGTTGATTCTTCAACCACATTGTTGATTAAAAATTCAATTTCTATTTCTTCTTCAGAATTGCCATTATTAATTATTGTCGCGTCAATTTCAACTGTATCATTAAGATAGGTTGTTGAATCAAATTTAGGATAATTCAAATTAATAACCCCTACATCTCTTTCTAAAGATGATACTATAATCTCTTTTGTTAGGTTACTTGTTTGACCTGAATCATCAGTAACACTTAGGAATGCAGTATAAGTTCCTGGTAGATTGTAAATATGTAATTGTTGTTGATTTGTTGACTCAACAGAGATATCTTGATTATCATAACTGAAATCCCATTTAAACGAATAAGGGGCGGTACCATTAGTTACATTTGCAAAAAAGTTAACTTGTAATGGATTTAAACCTGAATTTGGTAATGCTATTAAATCAAATTCTAATGTTTCAGGAAGTTCTCCAATTGCAAAAACTTTAACTTCAGTAGATGATTCACTATTATCTTCATTTGCGTCAGTAATTGTGCAAACTCCTGTGTAATTTCCAGATTCATTAAAATTATGTGTTGCTTCAAAATATGTTTCTACTGAATTATTTAATTCAGTAAAATTTCCATCCCCAAAATTTAATGTATAATTAAACGGCGCAGTGCCATTTTCAACACTACAATTAAACGTAACATCAAGTGGTGCTTCGCCAAATACTATGTCAGTTGTAAGAGTTGCTACTGGCGGTGGAATTTCTTCTGGACCTAATCCTTCACATTTAGGAATGTCATAAATTATTTTTTCAAAATTTGTGAAACAAGCATTCCAAACCATTCCATAAACTGAACATTGTTCTTCTTCAAATATGAAGTTGCCATTTTCTGCATATTTTGAGGGCAATAAATAATATGCATTATTGAAATCTTGTTTTAAGAAATTACAAGTAAAATTATTCATAGATTCTTGAAATTCATCAATACTTTGGTAACGGAAATTATAATCTTCAGATTCATTACCATCACAAAATTCTTGATCTAAGTTAATATTCCAATTATTATTTTCATTTTCTAATTCTGCGTTATAAGAGTGCAGTCCTGATTCTTCACTAAAAACTTCAAAACATAAATATGAATTGTTGTTAATTGCTTGTCCTAAACTACTATCCTCTAAAGAAGTTTCAAGCAAGTTCATTAACTGTTGATTGCTTGGTTCAATATTATAATCTAAACAAAATTCAGAAGATTTAATTCCACCAATAAATGGTTGGTATAAAATTTCTAACGGAGTTATTTCTCCATTATTTGATAAAGTAAATGTTTCTTGAGTAGTTAATAATTCTGTTTGTTCTCCATTTACATTAAAGTTTGCTTGAAATTCTGTAACTTCATCAAGAGTAACTGAGATGATTTCTCCATTCATTAAATAGTTTTTTTCTTCACCTTCTGCTATTAGGTTATTTATTTCACCATTACAAACTGGAAATCCTTCTCCTTCGTTACTGTGAGAAATATCTGTTAAACAAACAATTGCTTCATGATCTCCAAAGACAGTTGGTTGATAATTAGTGGTTGTTGCATAAATTTCATTTCCATCGTTTAAAGTGAAATATTGATTTGTGTTTAAGAGTGGAGTAATTTCTCCATTGATTTGAAATTTAACTTTTTGTTCATTAACATACAATAAATTAATTTCATAATCTATTCCATCTAAGTTAATAAGTTGAGCTCCCTCATTTTGACTTACTATGGTGCAAATTTCATCACCTATTCCTTCAACTATGAATTCAGTATGTTCGGAATCATTAACTGAGTTAACTACATTATTTGCAATAACTTGAACATCATAAATTCCGCTTGTAATCGGTTGATAAAGTGCAGCCCATCTATTTTCGCTTGCACCTTTAACATCAAGTAAAGTCATTTTTATGCCATTAAAATTGATTAATTCTCCAATTTCCATTTCTTCAAAATAAGCTTCTGCATTTCCTTGATCTATTTCAAAATCACATGTTTTTTCAACGTCATCAACCCAATCAACATCAAAGTCAAATCCGTTAATTTCTAAACCTTGACCATAACTATCAATCCAACCAGTTTTGGTTTCCCCTTGATATTCTGATTCAAATAAACAAAATCCTCTTGGGCCCCAAGGATCATATACTTCAGATACACTAATATTGATTCCGTTAATTAGTTCTGATTCGTCTTTTTTTACGTCTTGATCATCCCAAATCCAATCATTATTATTATCATAATATCCGATTTCAATGTAACAAAAGTTATTCCAAATAGATTCAACTTCTAAATCATATGTTTGGCCCTCGAATTCAAATTGGATGATTTCATCTTCGTTTAATGTAAATTCTTGGCTAATATTTTCTACTGTGAATGTGCAAGTCTCTTCTTGAATTGGACTTGCAAAAAGAGTATTCATTTGATTGCCTAAATTTAAATTAGTAATTTCATATCGTACATTATCAATTGCATAATTATCATCATTAACATTTGATATGATAAGTGTGTTTATATCACTGCCATAAATTAAATTTGAAGGTAATGCATTAACTGAGTTAACGTTTGGAGGAGTTAGATTTGTTTCATAAACTTCAATTTCTTTAGTGATTGATGTTTCATCTAAGTCTGCATCTGAAACAGTCATGTTAACTGTGTATGTTCCTGGAGCATCAAACACATAAACTTCCTCTAATCCAAAATCATCTATGATCCCATCATTGTTAAAATCCCACATAACTGTTGAGGGAGAATCATATGAGTTAAATTCTGAACTAAAATACACGTAAGCATTTTGAGGTACTGGTTCATTTAGTAAATCCATAGCATAAACCGACCAATTAAAATTAAGATTAGTTGGGATTGAATCATTAACAATTATATTTGCCTCTTTTGAATTGCTATAATCATTCGCATCTGAAATGGAACAAGTTAAATCGAATACTTCGCTGTTTAAATCTTCAGATAAATTATATTCATGAGTTTTTATTATGCTAAATTCTTCAATTAATCCTTGAGTGTTAGTTGTATTAAACAAATCGGAGTTATCACCATATTCAATATCATATGTTATTGGCCCGATTGCATTTTTGATTGTGCAATTAACGTTTACTGTTAAGGGTTCATAACCTTCGAGAGGAGTTACTTCTAAACTCATTAAAACTGGCAGAGTATCTAGGGTTGTAAAATTAAGTTGATCTGATTCTGAACAAATATTATCGCTGTTACACGCTTCAATTGTAAAATTATAATTTGTTTCTGCAGTTAAATTAATTAATTTAACAGAATTGTTTAATTCAGGACTAAGTTCTACATCAATAGTATTTTCATCAATATTTAAAATTCCATAATTAATTACATTTGCTGCAATTTCATCAGTAGTCCAAGAAATGATAACACTTTGATTAGTAAGTTCTGTTATTGTTATATTAGTAATTTCAGGTGCAGTTTCATCAATTGGAACAATTATATCTTTTTTTATTGTTTTTTCACTTCCATCACTATCAGTAACAGTAAGTGTTAGTGGATAAATATCTCCATGATTAAAAACAAATTTCATAATTTCGTCAGTAATTGTTAGTGCAGGGTAGTTTTCAAAACTCCATTCATAAGTAAATGGAGAATCATAACCTTCTACTGTTGGTGTGAAAATTACTTCTTGATATGAATTAATAACTTCAGGTTCAAAAGTAAAATTAATTATTGGAATTGAATCTTGCACTTCGATACTTACTATATCGGTTGCTTTATCTCCATCAAAATCAGTTGCAGAACAATTAATTTCGTATGTTCCTTCTTCGTAAATTTGATTGGTTTCAATTGGTGATCCAATACTTAAAAAAGTATTTGAAGTTGAATTAAATTCATTGAGTCCGAAATTTAATAAATAGTTAATTGGATCATTTCCTCCAATACTATTGCAAATAAAAGAAACATTTACTGGTTCGATACCTGAGTTTGGATCTGCAATTAATGTTACTATTGGGGCATCATCTGTAACTTCAATAGTTTTTGTGATATCATCTTGATCTCCATCAGGTTCAGTGATTGTTAAAGTTATTTCATAAGTTCCCTCGGTAAATTGGTAACTCGCATTTTGTGTTGAATTAAAATCTAAACTTGTATTGTTATTATTGGTATTATTAATATTCCAATTCCATGAGGTGATTTGATCAACAGTAATTGATTCATCAGTAAATTGTACTAAAACAAGTTCTGCAGGAATTTCCGGATTAAAACTAAAATCGGCAATAGGATCTACATCTGAAACATTAATTGAAATATTTTCTGAAGTACTAGTGTCTCCATCAAAATCCGTAATGTTACAAAAGGCATTAAACTCTTGGAAATCTGATCCTGCGAGATCATTAGTTGTATTGTAAACATGCGTGAATATTTCTGAATCTAACTCGCTATTAATTTGTTCAAAATTTCCATCTCCAAAATTTAAATTATAATTTAGTGATGGGGAGGTTGTATCTTGAGTAGGTTCACAAGTAAATTCAACAGTTAAAGGTTCAATTCCTTCTACAACATCTGAAATAAGATTTGCTCCAGGAATATTATTTGAAATTTCAATTTGAGTATAAATTACTTCTTTACTTCCATCATTATCAAAAACAGTTAACGAAACATTGTAAGAATCATTATGTGTAACTGTAAATTCGGGATTTTGTTCAGTGCTATCTTCTACACCATCTTCATTAAAATCCCAACTCCAAATTAGTGGTAGATCATAAGCATTAGCATTTCCAATAAAATTAACTTCTTCTCCTTCAACAGGATTTTCTGGATTAAAATTTATTGAAAGATCGGTTGGAGTTGAATCAGTAATATTAACTTGAGTTGAAGTTGTAACAAAATCTCCGTCAACATCAGTTATTGTACAACTTAAATTAAAACTTCCATTATCATATGTGTGTTCTAAATTAACTTGTATTTCATCTGTAACTATTTCTTGAGGGTCTTCAGTTGTTCCAAATTTTATATTATAAGTGTATGGTGTATTTCCTGCACCAACTTCAGTTTCACAACTGATTTGAGTTGTTATTGGTTCAAGTCCAGTTGTTGGTTCAACACTTAACGCTATTGTTGGAACATTATCTAAAACTTCAATTATTTCAATTGTTGAAGTCTTGCTACCATCAAAATCAGTAACTGTCAAATTAACTATAAAAATTCCACTTTGAGTAAAAACATATTCTGGATTTTGTTCTGCGCTGTCTTCTATGCCATCCTCATTAAAATCCCAACTCCAAGATAATGGAAGATCGTATGCATCAGCAGTTCCTGAAAATAAAACTGAATCCATTTCTTCAATGAATTCAAGATCATAATTAATATCTACATTTGTTGGAACACTATCAGTTACATCAACATCAAAATTTTTTTGTGTTGTGTCTCCATCAATATCAGTTACTGCGCAAGTTAGCGCATAAATTCCTTCTTGATTATAAGTATAACTTCCAATATTTTCAACTGATTGAGCAAGATTATCGTCGAATAAAATTAAATAAGATAATTCTCCATTTCCGCCAATTCCGTCACAAGTATATTCAACTGTTAAAGGTTCAATACCTTGATTAGGAGTTACATTAAGAGAAACTTCTGGAGCATTATTTTGTACACTAATATCTGCTAAATCTGAATTGGTATCTCCATCTTTATCTGTAATAGTACAAGTAGCTGTGTATTCGCCACCAAAATAATTGTGAGTAAATTCAATAACTGATTCCTCTGTTTGACCAACTTCTTCTGTAGTATCCCCATAGGTCATGACATAACTAAAAGGTGCGTTACCTTCGCTAATATCACAAGTAAAGTCTACAACTAATTCTTCTTCTCCTTCATTAGGATTTGCATTAAGAGAAACAATTGGTGAATTGGTAATAACAGTAATGTCAACTATATCTGAATCAGTATCGTCATCCATATCTGTTGTAGTACATGTAGCTTGATAATCTCCATCTTCTTCATAAGTGTGAATTGTTTGAATTGTTTGTTCATCTGTTTGACCATTATCTGAATTTCCATCACCATATGATATAACATAATCATAAGGGATATTTCCGTCAGTAATTTCGCATTCAAATTCAACTGTTAATTCTTCAACACCTTCAGTCACATCAGAATTAAATGCAACTGTTGGAGGATTATTTGAAACAGTAATTAATTGTTGAATTGTATCTTGACTATTATCGCTATCAGTAACAGTTAAACTAATAGTCCAAGTTCCATCAGTAAATTCGTGAGTAGGATTTTGTTCTTGAGAAATATCTCCATCACCAAAATTCCAATCCCAATTAGTAATTGGATCATAACCTTCAATTGACATATCAGTAAATTCAACGGTTGCATGTTCTAATGGGTTATTTGGTTGATAAGAAAAACTTGCTTGAGGATCTGTATCTCCAATAACAACAAAACAATTATCTTCAACAAAACCATCTTCATCATGAACTAATACTGAGACAGTAGTTGCACTGCTGCTCGTAAATTCGTGAGTTGCTTCATTTAAATTTTGACCTTCTTGAGTTTGAGTATTATCTCCAAAGTCCCAAACATAATTTGAAATTAAATCTTTATCTGATCCTGAAATTGCTTGAACACTAAATTCAGCAGTTTCTCCTTCAGTAATTGAAATAGGACAAGTTAATGAGATGATTGTTGGTTGAACATCTAATACAGTTAGATCAAAAGTATCAGTAATTTCATCACCATCTAAATCAGCAACAGTTGCAGAAATTGTATAAACTCCTTGATCATCATAACTGTGATGTGATTGAGTATTTCCAAATTCGGAAGTTTGATCTCCATAATCCCAAAAAACCGAACTAATTCCATCATAAGCATTGGCATTAGCCTCTAAAATTGCAGTAAATCCTTCATCAATTACAGGATATGTGTTTAAGTTAATTGTTGGTGCGCTATCAATTATTGTAACTACCCAACCTTTAACTGTAACTCCTCCATTATTATCTAATGCTCTTGCAACTAAAATAAATGATTCATTATCGTCAACATTTTCAGAAATTGTGTATGAATTTGTATTTGCACCATTAATTTTTGATGGGCCTTTATACCATTCAAAAGTTATAGGATCATTTTCTTGATCTGATGCAGTTATTGTAAATTTTTGTGATTCTTGTTCGGGTAATTCTACTATTACATTTTCTGGTGAATAACTAGTAATTATTGGTGGATTATTAATTCCTTCAAAACTGATTTGGATAGTTTCAGAAGTTGTGCTTTGACCTGAGTTATCAATCGCAACTCCATAATAAGCATGATTACTTGAACTAGTGTGCACAATTGTTTTTGTAAAAACACAAGTTGATACGCCATAGCAAGATTTAGTATTTAATAAATTTCCATCTTCATAAATTCGCATAGTATTAATTCCTGCATTTGCTAAAACATCTGTTGCAGTAATTGTGATTACTGCAGTTGTTATAACTTCGTTACTATTTGGCATTATGTTGCAAATAGGTGGAAGATCTTGCAATCCAGAAACATTAGCTGGAATCATACTTACTACAAAAAGTAAGATGATGAGATGCGTTGCCACAAAGTGGAGTTTTTGAGATTTTTTATTTGAATTCATTTTATAACCTTTGAATTTATGATTTTTAAGTTTGAGATTAATTTTTTTTTAAAAGATTAAATAAAAAATTTAAATTTAAAATGTGTAACCCAAGTTTAGACTTGCATCAAATGATTTTTTTTTCTCGGATAAATTTCCAGTTCCAACTTCTAATTGTAATGGAACGTGCGGAATTGCATTTATGTTTAGTAGTAGTCCAAGTCTTTGGCCTGTATGATCATACATTAATGCGCCTCCTGCATATTCTGGATGATTAAATCCTGCCCAACCAAAACCTCCAAATTCTGTATCTGTGTCATCAGAACCTGTAAGTAATGCGCGGTCATTAGGAGTTGTTGCTGCAGTAAATCTTCCGCCTAAAAATAATCCATTAAGTTGTGTTGTCAATAATTTTAATGAGTCTTGACTATATTGTCTGACTAGAGTTGGATCTAATGCAATTTGTTCTAAACCTAATAATCCGTCATAAGTTTGAGAAATTTTTTCAAATCTAGAATCATCGATGCCTGTAAAAAGCATGAATTGTCCTGAATAAGTATTTCCTGTTTTATTAACACTTAACAAAGGAGTTATTCCGCTGAAATTCTGAGCCCATAATGCATAACCGCTTAATGGAAGTCCTTTTGTCCCGTTATCATAACTTAATTTAAGACTAAATAATCCATCATCATATGGAACTAAAATTCTTGCACCAATAGCAAAACTTGTTTGAGAATCAGAAATTCTTACTGGAGTTCCAGCATCATCTAATGGACTGCTTGAAGTAATGTCTTGAGTATCAATTAATTCGTCATTAATTTGTGTTCTAACAACCCCTTGTGTTTGACTAAGTCCTGCAATTTGCGTTAATGAAGAAACAGTAGTTTCGGCTAGCGCAAAATTTCCAAATAAACTATAAATTTGACCCTTTCCAGTATAACCTAGGAGGCCTTCTAAAAAATATAGTTGAGTGTCAACATCAGTTCTTGTTGTAGTTGTAAGATCTGTTTGAGTTCCAATATCAGTTGATACTAAAACAGTTCCGTTTGCTTCACTAATTTCAGATTGAGTTGTATCTGTTTGAGCGATTGAAGTATCATTATCTTGACTTGTTTCTAAATTTCCGAAACCAAAATAAATTCCTGCAATTAAATGATTCCAAGCAGTAAATTCTCCTCCTAAGGTCATATAAAATTCAGATAAATTAAGTGAATCTTCTAAACTTTCATGTCCTGTTGTTTGTGAAGTTTCACCATTAATAATTAATGGTTGAGTATCAAGAGATGTTGTTCTTGATGTTGATAAGCCACTTTGATTTCCAGATAACATTAATAAAATTCTATGTCGATCAGATAATTTTAATTCAAGAAGTCCACCTCCAATAAAATCAGTTGTTACTTGAGTTGGGAACGGTTTTAACATAAATCCATATGCGCTTAGATCAAATGATTCATTACCTAATTTTAAACCTAAACTTCCACCATACGCATTTGGGCCATCTCCTTCTAATGGAGTTGATATAGTGCCACCAAGTCTTGCAATTCCTCGAGGTAGTTTGGCTTGATGATCATCATATGTTTGAGAATAAGTAGTGAGTTTTGTTGTTAGCGCTTGTTGTTTAGCACTAATTAATTGTTCTTCTTTAGGTTTTTCTTTTCCACCAAATTCTTCTGAATGAATTCCTTCTAATTCAGTTTGAATGTATTGTGCAATATTTGATGGTTCTGTCCAGGTTTGCATTAATTTTCCTGCTTGAGTGTCAAGAGTGCCCAGTTTTAATTCCAATGAAGAATATCTTTTTTCAACTTGTTGTTGTTTTAATTCTAATTGTTTTTGTTCTAATTCAGTTTGTTTTTTGGAATCTAATGAAGGAAGTCCAATTGCTGCTCTGTACATATCAATTACAACTTCATCTGGAATTTTTAATTTTGTTTTTGTTAAGAGTTTTTGATCAAAAGATCTGTGTCCTTGCGTGGTCAAATAATCGTATAGAATTTTTTTTGCAGTGCCTGTTTGGCTTTTATCTGCTGATTTGAATACGGGATGGCTTGTGAAAAGATGATCAATTCCTTCATTTATTGAGTATCCATCATTGCATTCTAGACTTACTGGTTTTATTTGTGCAATTGAGCAAAGTGTTGAAATATCAAAATCAGGAACATCATTGTTTTCACTTAGAATTGTTGAAATTGTACCAACTTCAGTTGGTGTTAAATCTTGGCCTGCGTTGGTTATTTTACAGTCTGATTGAGCTGCTATTGTTTGTGCTTTAACATCATAATCTATTTCTTGTGCATTTGCAGAACTAGGTGTTCCAGACATAATAGCTAATGTTGCTAATGTTGCGATACTTCCTATAGCCGCAGCTCCTGCGGATGAAGATCGACTTTGAGCAGTATTATTGGATAGATCTAGATTTTTTGCCATTTTTATACTCTTTAAACTATTATAATAGATATTTACGTTAAAATAACGAAGATTCAGCTCTTTTTTAGTTTAAAATCAATATTTGAGTTTTCAAAACCCCCTAAAACTCTTAACTACTCTTTGGGTGTACTAATATATAAAGATTCTGCTTTTTAGTATTGGTTCGTAGTAAATTTTAATTGGCTTTTGTGGGTTGATTTGGTGGTTAAGTTAGAATTTGATTATATTTGTTATAAAATTGTTATTATCCTGTGTTGGATAATTATGTATGAATTATGTGTGGGATTGATGTTTAGAAAATTGATGAATAAAAATTTAAGAAAAAATAAAAAATTTAACTCTTAGTATGTATATGAGTCTGTACCGAATCTACTTGGAACGTTCATAACTGGTGGTTCGGTCACGATTTTTTTTGGCGTGACTTTTTTTGTTGTTGTAGTTGGTTTAGATCGTCTATGTCTGCTTGTAGGTTGTTGTAATCCAGCTATGGTTGCATCTTTTCCTGCGATTGTTGTCGCTTGTGTTTTAATAGTTGCTTGAGCACCTTCATAATCTAATTGAAGTTGTCCGTTTGTTGCAGTTAGTGTATCATATTTTGTTTTCCAATCAACTGATTCTGGAGTGGGAGTTTTTTGATGTTGGTCCCATTGTTGTGCGCCTAACATGTGTTGAGTGTAGGCATCAACAATATTTCTTATATTTTCATTTCTGTTTGCTCCAGGAACTAAACCATCTTTAAATGGTGCATATTGTGAATCTGCAGCTTGCAATGTTGTAATTAATTGAGATAATACTAAATCCACATTTGCTATTTTGGATGGATCCATATCTGCAAGACCTCGAGCAATATCTTGATAAACTCGTTCTTTTGCTTGTGCAAGTTGGATTGGTTGACGTTTTGCAAGTGATTCAAGATCTGCATCACATTCTCCAGTTTCAATTCCTAGCATTTGACAAACTCCTCTTGCATTGATGTATGAAGCTAATTCTGTTGACTGAAGGAGTGATAAATTGAAGTTATCTGGTGAGCCTTTCAGACCTTTACTTGTTAATAAATCTTCAAAAGAATTATTTGCTACATCATAATCGCTAATAAGTGCTCTTGCAGTTGTTAATCTTTGAGTTAAACTTGAATTGCTAAATCTTTCAAAAAAGTCAGGAGTCATATGTGTTGTTGCGATTAATTCTGCTTGGTAAGGGGATATTAATCCTTTTTTTGTTGCTTTTCCTATTTCTGCACTTAAATTTCTTTGATACTCAGAAACATTTCCAGAACTTAAATAATGCAGTCCAAATCCTGCGCCTGTTAAGCCTAGAGCAGTAATAACTCCTGCAGTCCATAAAACTGTTTTTAATGTTGATCCTTTGTGTTGTGGAACATCTGAGCGAATTGGTTCTGGTATTAGAACTGCAACTGGAGCGGGTTCTTGTATTTCTAAATCTATTGGTTCTGCTTCTTTTGCAGGCTCTACTTTTGGTTCTTTTACTGGATCTACTTTTGGTTCTTTTACTTCTGGAAATTTGATTTCAAGTCCATGATAATTTCCGAATGCAGTTGCAATTTTATTAGATTCAGTAGTTTTGATATCTAGATGTGATGTTCTAAGATTTGGATCAGTAACTTCTGCTGCATCTTTTTTTGCAGGGGTATTTAGATCTGCTACTAATTCATCGCTATGATTATATGCTGAAACTACTGCTTTAAAAGTTGCTACTTGGGTTAGTCTTTTCATTAAAACTATTCCTTCTTTTGCGTCATTTCCCCATTCATATTTTTTATCTGGATCTAATAATAGGGGGGTTTTTACTCCTTCAAAATTTGCTTCTGTAACTATTCCTAGTAATTCGGATTTTTTTGGAAGGTTTCCCATTGCTGTTGCAAGTGTTGTGCTATCATTAAAATAGTGAATTTCTGCTTGATTGCCATAGGTTTCTTTGAACCATGCAAATTGCGAAGCTAACTCTTCTGGAACTGCATCTGCAGGAATTGGTAAATTTTCTGGAGCTTGATCTACAAATCTTCCTCCAACAAAAAGTAATTTTTTTTCTAATGTTTCAGCCATATTTTATCCCCCTAAGAATAATTGAATTATATTCAATTTATAAAAATAAATTTTGTTATGGTGTTTGGAGAAATAACAAATATTTAAACATTTCGATATTGTGAGTATGATAAAGTGGTTACAGGGTTGTGGTGAATTTGGATTAAATATGCGGTCAAGTGAGTTTTTTGATTTAAATTTGGTGTTTGTGTTTTATTTAGAATGAGTTTTGGTTTAATTTGATTTTAGATTTATATTAATAAAAAAGAGAAATTTGTAATGGTTAATAATAAAAGCCTCCGCCGAGACTTGAACTCGGGACCTGCTGCTTACTAGGCAGCCGCTATAGCCACTAAGCCACGGAGGCAGTTAATATGTGAATTTTAAGGGTATTAATAAATGCGTGTATTGTGCTAGTTATTGACTAAATATTTATTAATTGGTTTTTAGATTTAATTTAAAAACTGTTTATTGTTGGTTAATTGTGGATTGATTTTAGGTTTGTATTTTTTATTTTAAGATTAAATTTTATAAACTTTTTTTGTTATAAATTTTTTTGAGTTATGGTTGTCTTAAACTAATATAAATAAAAAATGAAAGCCTCGGGTGGGAGTTGAACCCACGACCTCGCGCTTACCAAGCGCGCGCTATACGACTAAGCCACCAAGGCAATGTTTTTAATGAATTATTGTGGTTAATATCAACCAAATTTTTCAGATTTCATATTTAAATATTTGGGTTTGATGGATGTTTTAATCTTTTTTTTGTTTGAATTATGGGGATTGGGCTATGCTCCATAGGAAATTGAAGTAGCTTTTAAAACCATCTGCAACTTCTTGGTTTTGGATAAAAAATGCATAAGGTTTGTCCCCCCAAATGAAGATGCATATTTTGTCTTCGCAAATGTCTATTGCGCAAGGGCTAACATAACCGGGGGGCATGTATTTGGTGGTTGTATTTTTTTGGTAATGTTTCATGTTTTTTATTGGGCTATCGTGATCTGCAAGAACTCTTATTTTCATTTTTTTTAGAATTAATTTGTTATTTATTCTGCGAAGAATATCTATTAAATCTTGTCCTTTGTATGCAATATTTGGGAAAGCGATGATGTCGATTTGACTTTTATTTTTGCATTCTAGAAATTTGGTTAGTGCAGTGTTGAATCCATTTAATCCTTCATATACTTCTGTTTTTGTGGTTGAGTGTTTTTGATTTTGTAGTTCTTTAAGTTGGGGGACTAGTGTTTCAATTTCTTTTTTTCTATCTTCAACTAATTGATTTAACATTTCGGGATTTACTGCGCTGAATAATCTTCCTGTTGAGACTTTTTCATAGGTTACTAATCCTTTTCCTATTAGTGTGTCTATTGATGAATATACTCTTGAGTTTGAGATGTTGGTTGATCTTTTGATTAATGCTCCGGTTGCTTTTGAATTTTTGAGTAGTGCTATGTATACATCTGTTTCGTTGCTTGTGAGTCCAAGAAATTTTAATTTTTCTTTAAAGTCTTTCATAGTATTCCTATTTGGGAGGACTCATATTTATATTTTGTGGTGACTATTGGGTAGTTATGACAAGCATAATTTTGATAATAATATGGATGTTAGCAACATTGGTTCTTACATCTTTTGCAGGAATATTGAGCAAGAAGTTTGGTGTGGAGTTCTTAATAGGAACCATGGCTGCAATGGCAGTTATTGCAAATGTTTTGGCTGCAAAAATAGTTCAATTTGGTCCATTCACTGTAGCGGGAGGAATCATAGCTTTTTCTGTTACTTTTTTAGTCACAGATATTATTTCCGAAAAATGGGGTAAAAAAGAAGCACGAAAAGCAGTTTGGTGTGGACTATTTGCAAATGTATTATTTGTGGTGTCTATATTTATTGCAATCTCGTGGGATTCAGCACCTTTTGCAATGGAGTTGGGAAATATGTTTAATTCAGTGTTAGGATTAACTCCGAGAATTGCCATTGCAAGTATGATTGCATATACAATAAGTCAGTCACATGATGTGTGGGCATTTCATTTTTGGAAAAAACTAACTAAAGGTAAACACATGTGGGTTAGAAATAATGCATCAACTGTGGTTAGTCAAGCAATTGATACTGCGTTGTTTACTATGTTAGCGTTTTATGGTGTTTTTCCAAATAATCAACTTTCTTTCATAATTTTAGGTGGTTGGTTGGCAAAAGTGGTTGTAGCAATATTGGATACGCCATTTATGTATTTGGTAATTTGGATAATGGATTGTATCCCTTCAAAGAAATATGGAATTCAGAAAAGAATTTGAGTTTTATTTTTTTTATTTTTTCCTTTTTATTTTTTCTTTTTTTCTTTTTATTTTTGTGGGAAATGATAATATGAAACAACTTCCTTTATCAATATCTGATTCAACTTGGATTGTGCCTTGATGAAGATCCACTATTTGTTTCACAATTGCAAGGCCTAAACCAAATCCTCCTGCTTTTCGAGTCATGTGATTATTTAATTGAGAAAATTTATCAAAAATTTTATTTAATTTTTCTTTATTCATTCCAGCACCATTATCTGAAATGATAAATTGCCATTGT
This sequence comes from Candidatus Woesearchaeota archaeon, assembly GCA_018675335.1. Taxonomy (NCBI): domain Archaea; kingdom Nanobdellati; phylum Candidatus Woesearchaeota; species Candidatus Woesearchaeota archaeon. Next base: position 84,733 of record JABGYH010000001.1, on the reverse strand, counting down.
TTGTTATTTTGTAATTTTCTAGCATCAATTATTATGCTCCCATATTTTGGAGTAAATTTAATTGAATTGCTAAATAAATTTATGAACACTTGTTTGATTTTATCTTGGTCAGCATTTACAAAAAAGTTTTTAGGAACATTATTTTCAAATTTAATTTTTTTCTTTTTAACAAGAGTTGTATAAAGTCCATCATCCACTATGTCAAACAAATCAAACTTAGAAATATCCAGTTTTGATTGATTAGCTTCCATTTTTGATAAATCTAGAATATCATTAATCAATTTGGCTAAGCGATCATTTTCATTTTTAATAATTCCAATTGCATCTTTTTGTTTTTTATTCATTCTACCAAATTTTCCACTTTCCATGAGGGAGGAATACAATTTCATGGATGTTAGGGGAGTTCGAAGTTCGTGAGATACTACTGATACAAATTCATCTTTCATTTTACTTACTTTTTTTTCGTACTCTAGTTTTTGATTTGATAATTTAATTTTGTTAATCAAATATGCTTTGTTAACAAGTTTAGTATAAACTGCTAAAGATAAAAGAACAATTCCGACAAAGGGGAAGGGAGTTGTTGCCACGAGAAGTTTAGGATTATATCCATTAAAAAAAATAATTTGTATGTATTCAAATAAAGGAGCTATAAGAAAACAAATAAATGCGAGAGATATGCTATTTCTGTTAAATGTATGTTTAGAAGAATAAATTAGTGTGAAATATGCAAAATAACCTAATATTACTATGTCCACACAAACAAAAATAGTTCTAGTAAAAAAATTGGTAAACCCGACCCCTAGTAAATCTAATGAGGATGCCGTAAATAAAATAAAAATGATTGAAATGCTACTTACCAAAATAACTTTGTTTTTTATGAATTTGTTTGTTTTTTCTTTTAGTTCTTTAATGATTGGATAAATGAATGCAATTCCTGTTAAAAAAAATGCAATTAATCCTAACAATCTATTAAATAAAGGAAATAGTACAAAATCAATTTCGAAATGTCCAAAAATATAAAGAAATAAAAATAGGAATGTGATTAAATGTTGGAATGCAAATAAACTAAATGCTATGAGTAAATGTTTAAGTTCAGTTTTTCGATTTTTGTTATATTCAAAAAAAACCATATAACTAAACAGGCCAATAATTACCAGGCCAATTCCATTTTTAAACCATAATCCTTCAACAGAACTTAAAAAACCGAAAAAATGTCTAACTGCTAAAACAAAATTACTTAAAAATTCTAATAATAATTCACCATGCATTTTTTTTCTAGTTTTATTGGGTAGTTTGAAGTTTAAAAAAATATGCTTAAGTAAAATATGAATGTTCTAGAATAAATAATGAAGATTAATGTTTAATAAACAATGAAGATCTCGGTTTATGTAATTAAATTAAATTATGTATGCTTAATTGGATTTGTTGAGAAAAAAATGATGTGGGGGATGGGACAATCGTTAAACATCATATTTTTAGATCATCCGTAAACTTTGGAGATTTATGTTTTTGATGTTTAATTTCGAACCCACGAACCCACTAAGGGACAGGATTTCAAAGCCCTAGTTCGATACTAAGGTGTCCTTGGGCACTTAAGTCCTGCGCATTTGACCAGACTTTGCTACCCCCACATATTTGGAGTACAGATTTTTCGTTTAATATGCGTATATTCTGTATCTTATTTTGCTTATATGTTTGATATATGAGCATTCTGAGAAATAAACAGGGTATTTATAAAGTTTACTTTATTTTACTTAATTTTAGATAATTTTAAATATTTTTATTTAGCTTAGAATATATAACACAATAATAATTGAACAGAATTTAATTAATCTGATTATAAGTTGATTTAAATTTAAGGGTGTAAGTTAATGGCAAAGAAAAAAATAGCACTAATAATAGAAGATGAAAAACATATTGCAGAAGCAGAAAAAATAATTCTTCAAGATAGATTTGAAGTTCATCAAGCATTTGATGGTGAGACTGGTTTGCAAATTGCCAAACAAATTAAACCTGATATAATTGTACTTGATCTTATGTTGCCTAATCGAGGTGGCTATGAAGTTTGTTTTAGCATAAGACAAATTGAAGAAATTAAAGATACAAAAATTTTAATGGTTACTGCACTTAATCAACAAATTGATGCAGAAAAAGGAGTATTGGTTGGAACTGATCATTATTTAACAAAACCTTTTGAACCTGATGAATTATTAAATGCAGTAGATAAAGTTCTTAAGTCATAAGAAAAAGATTGTTTTATTTGTTTTTTTTATCTTATTTGAATTATGTTTTCTTTTTTTTTAAAGTCTTTGTTTAAATTTTTGAAGATTTAAAAATCCTTCTAGCTGATCTTTAATTAAGTTAACATCTTCTTTAATTTCTGCAGAAAAATTATCTGTATCTGATCTGTAAATATATTTATCATAAACTTTTTTTAAGAAATAATAAATTGGTCTGGTTTCCCATCTTCCTTCCCAATCAGTTTCGAGAATTCCTGATAACATAATTTTTAATGTTCCTTTATTTAATTTTACTTTCAAATCATCAATTTCCGTTTCTACTTCTTTTACGTTACGAGCTATAATTTCTATCTTTAAATGTTTTTTAACATAATCGCTGTGCCATTTTGCTGGAACGAGAATTAAATGGATATGTTTTCCTTCTTCACTAACTTGCTCTCCACTTTTTTTTTCAAACTTATCATAATCTTTGTCTTTAAGAAATCTATCAATAAGGCCATACAATTCAACGAAGTCAAATAACCCTTCGTAATCGATAGTTGCTTCATCAACAATAATCTTTTTTTCAGACATGATACCCTCTTATGTGTTTTGTTTGTTTATAAATTTTTTTAAGTTTGTTTAATTTATGTGTTTGTTGTTAGTGTTTTTGATTTTTTGCATTGAATGATTATTATTTTGTTTATTTTTTTTAATAAACTGTTTGAGTATCGCTCATTTCTAAAAATTGTTTAACATCGTTGTGTAATCCGAGCATAGTATAGTAAAGTGGATCTGCATGAGCTGATAAAATTTCTTTTTTCATAATATATTCATGCATGAACGTTCTTAATTTTTTCATGAATTCGCTTGTTCCAAATTTATCTTGATAATCTGCTTCAACTTTAAAACTTAAACTTAATTCAATTCGAGCTCTCCAGAATTTTCTTTTTTTTCCATTTTTAACAACTTCAACTGGAAATGCATCCCATAAATGCAGTTGTAATCCTGCATGGTATTTATAATATTCAGAAACTTTGCGCCAATTATTCCATTCTCTTTCCATTTCATGGCCTAGGCCACTTTTTTTGTATTTAACAACCTTTTCATGAAAAAACCATTTACGTTTTGTAAACCATCCATGAAGAAAAGTAATTAAACCATCATAATCAAAAACTCCGTCATATTGAATAACTGAAATTCTACCTTCTGCTTCTTTGATTATGTGCCCCATACAATTGTTTAAACAAATTTTTATTTATAAAGGTTTCTGTGAAATGGAGATTTTATTTGTAAAATTTAAGATATTTTTTTTAGTTTAATTATTTTTAGAAATAAATTTAGTTTTTATTTGATATAAGTTGTGTGTTAATAAATTTTAGAATAAAATTAAAAATTTAGTTGATTTTAACTTTTTGACCAATTGATTGTCCAGGCATTCCTGTTTCAAAAAGAACTCTTATTGCACCACTATTTCCGTGAGCAGATCTTACTTCGCCTTTAAGTTCTTTTCCTGCAACTGAGGTCCATACTACTGACTTTCCAACAAGTTTTGCTGCTTCGTCTCTAGAATCCACTTCAGGAACTACTATAATCATCTGATTATGAACTTGTGTCTTGTGACTTCCTTTAAAATTGCTTATTGTGCCTTCCATATTAATCAGTTCTTAGAATTTGGAGGTAGTTTATAAAGCTTACGAATGGTTTAAGCTGATTTGTGGTGTGTTGAGTCATTTTACTCTTGTTTATGGTGTATTATGGGAATATTTTTATTTTGATTTAAAAAGGTCCTCATTTGAGTTGGATATCTGTTTATTATTCATAATTGTCCAGTTTCGTTAAATTTTTTAATGAGTCTTTCCACAAGAACATTAGGTGCATAACCTTTTTTACTGCTATTTCTTACAAAGTCATCATAAATTTTTTTGTCAATATTATAATCAAGTTTAACTTTTTGTGCTTTTTTTGGAGTTGCTGCCATTTTTTTTTACCTCGTGAGTATTGTGAATTTAAGATTCTATTTTATCAAATTATTCTTTACTTAATAAGTTGATGTGTTATAATATCAGAAATAACGTTATCGGAAGTAAAAGACACCCCATTGAATGATGTCGTGGCGTATTTAGTTTTGGTGGGAGAATCCCAATAAAAGTTGAAATTATAAGAATAATTAATCCTGAAAAACTAGTTAGTGCAAAGACTAAACAAGTAATTAATGTAATGACTATAATTACTAAATCTTGATAATTTACTTTTGAAATAATTTTTGCAAATATTTTTGAAATTTTAAGAGTTAGAATTGTTGCAATTCCTCCAATTAGTAAAGTTGAAGCTAAAAAGAGTATTAAAATTTGAATTGTTAGTTTTGGTAAAAAATTAGATACTGCAATTACTGCTCCATTTCTTGCTTTGTTAAGAATTAAAAAAGTAATTAAAGAAAGAACAAAATTTACTGTATTTATTCCTCCAACTAAAATCATAAAACCATAATCTCCAATATTTTTTGTAAATTGAGAAGCTAGCACTGCTCCTTGAGCAGGACCCATTCCTGGAAAAAAACTTGTAAGAAACCCTGCAACCGTTCCTCCAGAAATTGCTTGAATGATTGATTTATATTTTATTTCTAATGTTTCTTTAAATGATTGAATTGGGATATTATTTGTTTCAGTCAAACTAATAATTAATGTTGATGTTCCAAATAATCCTGATAGCATGGGAAAAAGAGGATCTTTGAAATTACTAGTTAAAATAATTAATCCAAGAGTTCCTGAGAGAGTGAATATAAAAATATTTTTTAGAATTTTTTTAAGGGTTTTATCTTTTAAAATCATAAATAAAATAAGTATTGCAAGTAAGTATCCAATGTAATTTTTTATTAGAGGGTGAAGATAAGTTACTATTGGGATAAAAATTGGTACTAAAAGAATTGAAGTTATGAGGCAAAGTAAACTTCCAATAACAGTTAATTTAACTGCTTCTACTCCTTTTCCTTGGAGAAATAATTTGTGTCCAGGTAAAACATTTAATGCTTGATCTGCATCAGGTGCTCCAAGAAAAATACTTGGAATTGCGTCGAGAAAAGAATGAGTTGTTGAAAGCGCTATGATTAGGATTGAGAGCACAATTGGATTTGTATAAGATAACAAAATTGGAGATAAAGTTATTAATAAAATGCTGATGAGATTAACATGAATTCCAGGGATTAAGCCTGTTATTATTCCAAGAAAAACTCCAATAAAAATTGCGATGAAAATCTGGATGAACATATGTTTTGTTTATTTTATTGGTTTATTATTTTTGGCAGTGATAATTTGGAAATTTTTCAGTTTTGTTGAAAGTTTTTCTATTGGGGTTTAATGGGTATTAAATATTTATAATAATTTTTTAATGTCTTCAAAAATCTTTTTTTCAATTTCTATTTCGCCGCTTTGGGTGTGTGCAGTTATATTTGATTCTGCATGTTCGTTTGGGATAAATATTTCCTCAACATTTTTTTGGGTTTTTGAATGTTTTATTTCATTCAATAATTCTCCTGTTTCTTTCTTAAATGTGTTTAATCCGACAAATATTTGTGGATTGATGACTATGAATAGAAAACCTCTATCGAGACTGTTTTGAATTTTACTTCCCATTTTTGCTCGTACGAGTGAACCTGCTAACATTTCAATTGCAAGGTTTAATGCATATCCTTTGTAAGTTCCAAATGAGTTTAAAGAATTAACTTCATCAGGATTTCTTGTGGGATTTCCATTTTTATCCATTGCCATTCCTTTAGGAACTTCTTTGCCAAGTTTTTTTGCAAGTCTTACTTCGCCCATAGCTCTAACAGAGGTTGCCATATCAAGATTATAGTTTATATTTCCTGTGGGGATACCAAGCCCTAGGGGATTAGTTCCTAATTTTGGTTCGATTCCTCCGTGGGGTGCAACTCTTGATTTTGCATTGTCTACTACAATTCCAATCATGTTATTATCAGAAGCAAGTTTAGAATAATATCCAGGCATCAAATATGATTGCATATGGTGTATGCCGATAATTGCGATACCTGTTTTTGATGCTTTTTTTATTGCAAGTTCCATTGCAAATTTACCAACTAATTGTCCTATATTTCCATTTCCATTTATTAGTGCATAACTTGCGTCTTCTTTTTCAATTTCCCATTTAAGAATATTTTTATTAGTTTTTTTCACAATTCCTGGAAATGCACTAAGTCCGTGAGACTTTTTCCCCGATAATTCACCATACATATATTCTGCAATTATAGTTTCAGCATCTTCTTGGTTATATCCAAGTTTATTCAATACTTGTATGCACAATGATTTTATTTCTTCAATTTGGATTTTCATTCTTTATACTCTCATTTCATTAATTTACTGGGGCAATTATTGTTGGGTTATTGTGGCTATTATTTTTATTTTAACCTTTGTCACGAGTTAAATTAATGTGCTTTTACCTAAATCTACAACGTTATTTAATATTAAAATAAAAGTAGTATTTTCTTTTGCGCTTAACGAATGTTTAGCATTTGCTTTCATAAATATTAATACTCCTGGTTTCATATGAATTTCTTCACCTTCAAGAGTGAATATTCCGGCTCCTTCAACAACATAGACATAACCTGCTTTTGTAGATGTATGTTCTCCAATTTCAGTTTCTTTTGACATATTAAAAAGAGTAACATCTCCAATATCATTTTTTTCAACTACTTTACTTATTATTCCTCCTTTAGAATAATCAATCATTTCTTTTACATCTTTCCATTTGTTTTCCATTTTATTTTCCTCATAAAAATAAATTATATCTTAATATTAACTCTTTCTTCATTTTCTTTTTTTGACTGACTAGAATTAGGTTCTTGATTTTTTGAACTTAATGGATTATTGGATTGCATATCTGCTTCATATTATTAAATATATTTAAATTTTTGTGATTTGAAGGTATTTATGTTAATGTATTATTTCTTTTTTTCAATTAGGAAAAGACATACGATGAAGAGAATTAAAGGTATTGCAAAATAATTTATGTTAATTATTCCTCCAAACAGTAATGCTTTTTTCATAAATAATATTTCTAAATTAAGAGGCATTATTTTCGCAAATAACTGAATAAATTTAGGCATAAGTTCAAAAGGGAAAAACATGCCGGATAAAAACATTAAAGGTAAGGAAATTATTAAAGAAATTAATACTGCAACTCCTTCACTATCGCTGATTAGTCCGATGATAAATCCCATCAAAGTATTAGTAAGTGCAATGAACAATAATGCTTTGAGTAATAATCCTGACGATATTGTAAAATTTGCTCCAAATAGTAAAAAAACAAAGTATAAAATTAAAAATTGAATGATTGTGATTGCTAAAAAGAAAATAAGTTTAGATATTACATAACTAATCATTATGCTGTTACTTACTCTAATTCGAGAAAACAATAAAGACTTTCTATCATACATGACTCCTGTTGAACATAACATTAAGATTAAAAACATACAAAGTACTGCAAACAATGGTGCTAAACCAATATCAATTATGTTTAGTTTATTATAAATTCCTTTAGGTGTTGTAATAATTGGGCTTGATACAAATTCAGAATCTAAATTGCTAATTTTATATAAACTATCTTGAACTGAATAAATTTTATCATGTACTTGAGTTTTTGGAGTGATGAAGTCAAAATATTCAATAACTAAATCAACATTATCTTTAGCAAGTTTTGCTTCTGATTTAAGATTTGTAGAAAATTTTGTTGAAATTTGTTTTTTGAATGGATTAAGTGCAACGTCAACTTTCCAAGATGCGATACTTGATATTGCGGGATCTGAATTATCATAATAAATAATAATATTTCCTTGTTTTAGAGTTTCAATATTATTTGTAAATCCTTGATTAATTATTAGGCCAAAGAGATTATCTCTTGATCTTACTGATTCAATCATTGTAGTTTCACAATCTTTTTGAGTATGATAATTAATGTTGAATCCGTCAATGTTTGAAAACGCTTCTTGAGTAGTGGTTGTATTGTCAAAATCACAAACAAAAACATTTACTCCTTGAGTTGATGCAGTGAGAGAAAAAACATATATTAATCCTAGTAATAGAGGGAATAATAAAGATAAATACAAATATTTCTTCTTTCTAGTTATTAAAATAAATTCTTTTTGTAAAAACCCATAAATGCTTAAGGGAATGATCCACAATTTTTTTGTAATTTGTTTAATTGTTTCTAAACTCATTTTCCCACCTTAAGAAATAGTTCATCTAAATTGGGTTCTCTAAAAGAAAGTTCTTCATATCCAGTATTTATTTTTTCTAGAAACTTGAATAAATAATTTCTTTGTCCTGCATTTTTTACAGAAAACATAAAATAGTTTTTGTAATGATCAAGAATTGAAATTGTATGATTATAACAATATTTGTTAAGTAGTTCAAAATTTTTCTTATTTATTTGTTCTATTTTTACTTCAACAATAAATTTAGTTTTTAATTTTTTAAGAATATCATTAAATTTTCCTTTAGCAAAAACTTTTCCATCTTTAAGTAAGACAATTTTATCCGAATTGTGTTCTGCTTCAACTAACATGTGAGTTGTTAAAATGATTGTTTTTCTCAAATTCTTTTGAGCTTCTAAAAAATGCCATAACATTTTACGATTATAATAATCAAGTCCAACAAATGGTTCATCAAGAATTATAACATTCGGGTCATGAAGTAAAGATAAAAGAATATTTAATCGAACTTTTTGACCTCCTGAAATTTCTGAAGGAAGGCGATCTAATCCCAGATCAAGTTTTAATGTTTCCATTAATTTTTTCCCTGCAGCTATTGCAATTTTCTTATTTAATCCATTGATTGATCCAAAAAATACAATATTTTCTTTAATTGACATGTCTGGAATAAATGCAATATCTTGAGGAACAAATCCAATATCTTCTTTAGAAAAAAGTCTAGTCTTATTCATAATTTTTATTTTTCCAGAATAATTAGAAGTTAGTGCTCCTGAAATTAAATTTAAAAAAGTAGATTTGCCACTTCCTGATTTTCCAACAATTGCCATAATTTGACTTGTTTTAACATCAAGATTAAGATTTTGTAAAACCTTTTTACCTGAATAGCCAAATTCTATTTTTTTTGCACTTAATGGAATTTTTTTTATTTTAGGATTAAATAATGATTTTAGTTTATCTATTAAAATGTCTTTTTTTCTAGGTTTATTTGAGGTTTTACGTCTGGTTTTGCTCATTTATTTAAATATGAATTATTAGAACTATATAAACATCATTATTCTAAAAAAGATATGAATGAGACATAAAAATCAATTAGTAATTAATAGAATTGTTTAATTTCTTCTTGTAGATTTCTATTTAACCTGGCACTAGGGGATGCGACCACTTGAGCTGCGGCAAAACTTGCAATATTTCCTGCAACTTGAGGGGATATATTTTTTGCGATTGAAAATAAAAATCCTCCTGCAAACATATCTCCTGCGCCATTAGTATTGATTATTTGAGTTTTATGAGGGGGAATTATGATAATTTCTGGTGATTCTTTTGTTTTAATTAAACTACCGTTTTTTCCAATTTTAACAATTGCAATATCACAAAATTCTGAAAGTGCGATTAATGATTCTTGTTCATCTGATTTGTTTGTAAATGCTTGTGCTTCGGTTTCATTAGCGAAAATAATATTTGCATATTTTTTTGTTAAGTTTTTTAGATCTTCTAAATTTCTTTTGATAAGTCCTGCGTCCGCTAAATCAATTGAAATTAAAGTATTATGTTTTTTTGCAAATTCCATCGCATGAATTGAAGTTTCTTTTAAACTACTATCTTCTAATTGAAATCCTTCAATATGTAGAATTTTACTTTTTTGAATATCAGGTTCAAAAATATCTTCTTTTGTTAATTTAAGTGCTGCACCTAAATGAGTTGCAAAAGTTCTTTCTTTATCTGGAGTTATGAATGTAATTGCAGTTCCTGTAGGTATTGAACTGTGTTTTGATAATCTTGATTCTGTTTTATGTTTGATTGTTATTTGTTCATAAATTTCTCCGTTTGAATCAGTTCCAATTTTTCCAATAAGGATACTTGAGCCGCCGAAATTACAAACTCCTGAAAGCGTATTTGCAGTACTGCCTCCTGCAGATGTTTCCGGATTAAGAGTTTGAATTGAATTTAGAATTGAATTACTTTTTTGAGAATCTACTAAATGCATTCCACCTTTTGGAAGATTTAGTGTTTCTAGTAAATTATCGTTTGTGTTAATTGTTAAATCTAATAATGGATTTCCAATTCCAATAACATCAATAGTTTTTTCTGTCATAGTTACTTCATTTTTGTGTCAAATTTTAGTTTATATAAATGTTTATTTTTGATGTTTATTTTTGGGATTTGGCTGAAGTTTGATTTTAGTAACGTTTATAAATGATGGGTGCGTAATATGCAGTATGATAAAAACCAAGAGTGTAGGTGGTTGTATTCCTTGTTTTAGGATTTGATTTAATTAGTTCTACTTGTTTTTATAATTTTAAATTTGGAGTTGTTTACTATTTAGATTTCTATTATCGTTTGTTTTTGTATTCGATTGTGCCCAGAATTAACTGATTGTGTTCAATTATAAATTTATATTTGAGGATAAATTTTTACTAAAGCACAAAAATATTTATAAGTAAAGTTAAATAAGTGTAAAATAAGCTTAAAAGCGGTTTATATTCAATTAAAATAAATGCTTAATTTTACAATGCAGACATTAATACAAGGCGGACATAAAAATGAAAGAAGAAAAAAAAGAAATTGGACTTACTGTAAAAAAATCAGAGAATATGCCTGAATGGTATAGTCAAGTGGTACAAAAAAGTGAACTGGCAGAACATGCTCCTGCAAAAGGATGTTATGTAATTAGACCATTAGGCTATTTTATTTGGGAATGTATTCAACAAAAATTTGACAAAAGAATAAAGGAATTAGGCGTTGATAACACTTATTTTCCTATGTTTATTCCCGAATCATTTTTCCAAAAAGAAGCAGCCCATTTTGATGGATTTACTCCTGAGCTTGCATGGGTGGCAAATAGAGATGAAGGATGTGATAGGTTAGCTTTGCGACCAACATCAGAAGCAATTATGTGTGATTCATTTTCTAAATGGGTTAGAAGCTGGAGAGATTTACCTCTTCGAATTAATCAATGGTGCAATGTTGTAAGATGGGAGACTAAAGCTACTAAGCTATTTTTGCGATCTCGTGAATTTTTATGGCAAGAAGGACACTGTGTTTATGCAACCGAAGATGAATGTGATAGAGAAGTTTTAATGATGCTTGAAGAGTATGATAAACTTTGCAAAGACTTACTTGCGTTACCTGTTATGTGTGGAAGAAAAACCGAAAAAGAAAAATTTGCAGGTGCTAAAGCAACATTTAGTATAGAAGCATTTTTGCCTGATGGGAAAGCAATACAAGCAGGAACATCGCATAATCTAGGACAAGGATTTATGAAAGCATTTGATGTGAGTTTTTTAGGTCAGGATGGAGAAAAACATACTCCGTTTCATAGTAGTTGGGGAATTTCAACAAGACTTATCGGAACTGCAGTTATGATGCATGGAGATGACAAAGGACTTGTACTACCTCCAAGAATTGCAAGAAATCAAGTTGTTATAATTCCAATAATATTTGAAAAAACTCGAGATCAAGTTATTCAAAAAGCAGAAGAAATCTATTCGCAACTAAAAGAATTTAGACCTGTTCTTGATGATCGAGAAGAAGCTACACCTGGCGCAAAATATCATGAATGGGAATTGAAAGGAGTTCCTATTAGAATTGAGATTGGACCTCGCGATTTAGCAGAAGAACAAGTAGTTTTGGTTAGACGAGATAACTCTGAAAAACAATTTATAAAAATCAAAGACTTAAAAGAAGTTGTAGCACAAGAACTTGATATGATTCATGACTCTATGTATAAAAAAGCAATGGAACATTTAACAGAGAGTCAAGTTGAAGCTAATGATTGGGATTCCTTTGTGAGTTGTATTAATGCACGTAAGTTAGTTAAAGTAAATTACTGCGAAGAACCAGCTTGCGAAGATATGATCAAAGAAAAAACAGGCGGTGCAAGTTCGCGAAATATACAATTTGGTGAAGTTGGTGCTCCTCAAGAAGGAAGCACATGTTTTCACTGTGGAAAACCTGCAACTTGTAGATTGTTTTTTAGTAAAAGCTATTAACTATTTTTTTTATTCTTTTTTTTTTTTTTAGGATTAATTATTTTTTTTTAACCAATTAAAAATTGTTTTTAATTGTTCTGCGATTTCTTTATTTTTTATTATGATTCCTGCGGGATCTTCAGTGGTTGTAATAAAAGAAACTTTGTCATCATAAATGAATATGTCTGACTTAGCATTGTCAAGTTCTTTTTTATAAATAAATTTGGATAGTTTTTCAGCTTTGGCGTCTGTGATGAATTTATCTGGTTTGTCTTCATTTGCTAAAATTCCATTAACTTTAATTTTTTGCTCTACTCGTCTTCTCACAAAATTATCTGGATAATGTTTTAGGGGAATTTTTGACATTTTCCTTGATCCAATAAAAATTAATTCTTTTGGTTTTTGATCGAGAATGTCATTTAATACTGTTATGACTCCTTTTTTTCCTTCAAAAAAGGTAACTCCTGTTTTTTCTTTTTTGGTTTCTTGCATTGCTTGAAGTTTTGGAATGATTTGTTCTATTCTTTTTTTCTTTTCTTCTGCTAAATAAACTAGTTTTTTTGGATCTGCAGCTTCAAAGTTTTGTACATTGTTTTTTGTGGATGATGAAACAACTCCTTTTGTGATGAGTGCGTGTAATGTATCATAAGTTGTGCTTCTTTTCATTCCTGAAATTGAAGCTACTCTATTGGCTGAAGTTATTCCTGTTTTTAGTAGAGTTAAATAAACAGTTATTTCATTGTTTGTTAATCCAAATTCTCTTAATTCTTGTTCCATTGTTTAATTTATTTATTGAGCTTATTTAAAGTTGTCGGTTTGCGACGGCTTAATTTAATATGTCTGCTAAAAAATCCTACTTTTAGGTGGTAATTATGGCTGAATTTGATGGGTTGAGATCAAAATTATACTCTGAAGCAATTAGAGAATATCCTTTTGTAAGAGCAGAAGATGTTGAATTAATGGTTAAATATCTTAATCCTTGTAGGAATGAAACAATTTTAGGAGTTGGTGAAGGAAATGGTTTTTTTGCACCTTTTGTTAAACGAGCAATTGGCGCAAAGGGAACTTATGTGGTTACAGACCCATCAAAAGATCAACTTTTTGATTTGTCTCAAGATTTGGCAGGTTGTGTTAATGGTGTTTGCGCAGCAGTTGAGAAAAAAGCACAAATTTGGTAAATTTGATTAAATTATTTTTTATTGCGATAACCTTTTTAAAGGGAAATTCTGTACTTATAGTATGACAACACAACTTATTTAATATACTGGCATATATCAATTATGTTACTCTTAAATGATAAAGAGGTAAATCTATTAATTAAGAGTTGGGGTGGGTTAACAATGAAAAAATTATATTCCTATTTAACGATTTTATTTGTATTAATTCTTTGTTTAAGTAGCTTAGCGATGGCTTCAGATTTGCAAGTAGTAGATATTGAAGTTGACGTTGATGGCGATGAAGATAAAGGAGTTTCAAATGATGGTGGGACTGTGGATATTTTTCCTGGAGCAAAACTTGAAATTAAACTTAAACTTGAAAATGTTGGAGATCAAGAAATAAGTAATATTGATCTTAATGCAATAATTGAAGAAATTGATGATGGTGATGATTTAGAAACTGATGTTGATTATGGTGATCTAAAAACTGGTAAAGAAAATACTGAAAAATTTTATTTTCAGCTTCCATTAATTATTGATCAAGATGATACTTATCAAATAATCATTACTGCTGATGGAAAAAATGAAGATAAAGAAGTTCAAGAATTAGAAGTTATAATTGATTTAGAAGTGGATAAAGAATCCCATGAAGTAGTTTTTGATGGGGCATCTTTAAGTTCTGCGGAAGTTACTTGCGGTGCTAAACCTCAATTAGACTTAAGAGTTGTAAATATCGGCGAGGGAGATGAAGAAGTACAAGTAAAAATATTTACTGATGATTCTGATTTATTCTTTGAAGAGTTTACAATGGATTCTGATGTTAGTGATCCTGACAATATTTATGAAAAAAATCTTGCGATTGATACAACTGATTGGAAAGAAGGAACTTACAAAATTAAATCTTATGTTTTTTTTAACAAAGAAAGAGATTTAGTAAAATCAGAAATTGATTTATCTGTAAAATGTCCTGTTAAAAAAATTCCAGTAGATACAACTGATGATTCTGATGATGATAATTTTGGTTCAGATAATTCTGATAAACCAAATACATCAACAGATGATGATGGTGATTCTTTAGATAATTCTAAGGTTGATTCAACAATCGCGGTAACTACTCCACCAACAAGTTCTGGCAATGTTGTTGTAAAAAGCAGTGCGAATATTGTAAGTGCTGCAGATTCTTCTAAATCAACAGGTTTTTTTGAGAAAAATAAAACTTTAACAATTATTATTATAACTGAAATTTTAGTTATTTTAATTGTTGTTTTGTTAATTTTACTTGTATTAAGACATAGAAGAGGACGTAAATAAAGGTTAATTGGTGAGTTTGTTTAATTATGAACTTAACTTTTTGACTTTTTTTCTTTTTTTTCTTTTTTTTCTCTTATTCTTTATTTTGGAGGTGTTTATAGTCTTTATAGTCTTTTATAATCAATTTTTGTGGGAGTTTAGTTACTTCCTTATTCTTTTAGAGTTTATTTGCGGTTTAAATTCAGTTTAAACGAGTATTAAATCATATTTTAAAAAAGAAACTTTTAAATATTAGGTGGCATATTTTTAGTGTATTCTTCTGAGTTATAGAAAATGATTCTAAAAAATAAATTAAATCTTGAATCTATGAATTAAAGGCAGGTGTAAATTATGGACTCTACTAATACTAGAAAAACTGGAACAACAACAATCGGAATGAAATTTAAAGATGGAATTTTACTTGCAGCAGATAAACGTGCAACTGCAGGAAATTTAATTGCTAATAAAGAAATACAAAAAGTATTTCCAATAAATGATAATCTTGCATTAACTACTGCTGGAAGTGTATCTGATGTTCAATTACAAATGAAACTTCTTAAAGCTGAATTAAATCTTAAACAAATAAGATGCAGTAGAGAAGTTACTGTAAAAGAAGGCGCAAATTTATTGGCTGGAATGGTATATGAAAATATAAGAAAATTTAGTTCAATGCAAGGCATATCTCACTTTTTATTTGCGGGAAAAGATGAAACGGGATTTCATTTATACGATATTTATCCTGATGGTTCAATATCTGAAGCAGATGATTATATTTCAAGTGGAAGTGGAAGTGTTTTTTCATTAGGTGTTTTAGAAGCACTGTATAAACCTAACTTATCTATGGAAGATGCAAAATCATTGGCGATTAAATGTTTAAATGCATCGCTTCAAAGAGATTCCGCATCTGGAAATGGATTTGATATGTTAACAATAACTTCAAAAGGGATTAGTGCATTACAGACAAAAATCCTGAATAATAAATTATAATTTTTGTATAATTTACTGCGATTTTATTTTGATATTTTTTAATTTTTTATTTTTTTAAATTGTATTTTTTTATCTTCATAAATTTTTAATTATCATAATTTTTAGTTATTGTACTTTTTTAATTAAACGGTTGATGTGTAAATTAAGCGTTAAAACAATTCTTAAAATTTTTTTAGTAATTTTGGTAGCTTTTATTCAAATGAGGGAAATAAAAATTTTTTAAATTATGCCCATGAGACAATAATTAGTTCTCAATTTTTATAAAAAAATAAAATAAAAATTAAATTTTAAATAAATTTAATATATGTATATAATATGGAAGGTGTTAAACTTTGACAACAATATTGAAAGAAATTCTAAAGCAATTACCTGCAGGTAAAATTAGCGATGCAGGATTTGAAGGCGCAAATATAGTCCTTTATACAAAAGATAAAGACTTCTTCTTAGACAATAAAGGAACAATCAAAAAAGTAGTTGATGATATAAAAAAACGAATAGAGCTTCGACCAGACCCAAGCGTTGCAATGGAACTTGAAAAAGCAGAAAAATTAATTCGTGAATTAATTCCTGATGAAGCTGGACTTACTGATGTAATATTTGATCACCAAAGATCAAGAGTGGTAATTCATGCAGAAAAACCAGGACTGGTTATAGGAAAACAAGGAGAAATTTTAAGAGGAATTCGAGAAAAAACAATGTGGGTTCCAATAATTAAAAGAACTCCTCCAATTAGAAGTAAGTTAATTGAAGGAATTAGAAATGTTTTATATGAAAATTCTGATTATCGAAGAAAATTCTTAAACAAAACAGGTCATAGGATTTATGATGGCTGGATTCGAGGAAAGAAAAATGAATGGGTGCGAATTTCATACTTAGGTGGTGGACGCCAAGTAGGAAGAAGTTGTATTCTATTACAAACTCCCGAATCACGAGTACTTTTAGATTGTGGAATTAATGTTGCAGATGAATCTAACGCATATCCTTTACTTGAAGCACCGGAATTTAAACTTGATGAATTAGATGCAGTAATAATTAGTCATTCACATTTAGATCATACTGGTTTTTTACCTTACTTATTCAAATTTGGATATAGGGGTCCAGTATATTGTACTGCGCCTACAAGAGATGTTATGTCTTTACTTCAATTAGATCTTGTAAAAATTATGAGAAATGAAGGTAAAGATCCAATTTATACATCTGATGAAGTCAAAGAAATGGTAAAACACACTATTTGCTTAGATTATGAAGAAGTAACAGATATCACTCCTGATGTTAGATTAACATTATACAATGCAGGACATATTTTAGGAAGTAGTTTAGTTCATCTGCATATCGGAAATGGACTTCATAATTTAGTTTATACTGCTGATTTGAAATATGGTAAGACAATGTTGCTTGAACCTGCAGCAACCAAGTTTCCTCGTCTAGAAACATTAATGATTGAAAGTACTTATGGTGCTAAAGATAATGTGCTTCCATCTGCTAGAGAACAAGACAATGAATTAAAAGACATTGTAATGAATACAATTAAACGAGGCGGAAAAATTCTTATGCCAACTCTTGGTTCTGGAAGAGCACAAGAAGTAATGATTTTAGTTGAAAGTTTAGTTCGTGAAGGACTTATTGATCCAATTCCAGTTTATGTTGATGGGATGGTTTGGGATATCACTGCAATTCACACTGCGTATCCTGAATTTTTGAATAGATCAATAAGAAAACAAATATTTCACAAGGACAACAATCCGTTTTTGTCACCGATTTTTAAAGAAGTAGGATCAAATAAAGAACGACAAAGAATAATTGAAGAGGGAGGTCCATGTTTAATTATTGCAACTAGCGGTATGCTTGTTGGCGGACCATCTGTTGAATATTTGAAAGCGTTAGCAGGAGATAAAAAACACAGTTTAGTTTTTAGTTGTTATCAAGCAGAAGGATCCCTCGGAAATAAAATTAAACGAGGACAACGAGAAATTATTTTAGGATATAATCAATCTGGAAGACCTGACACGTTAAATATTAACATGGAAGTTTTTAGAATTGAAATCTCAGGACATAGTGATCGAAAAGAATTAATTAATTATGTTCAAAGATGCAGTCCAAGACCTAAAAAAGTTGTTGTTAATCACGGTGAGAATTCTAGATGCTTAGATCTTGCGAGTAGTATTCATAGACAGTTTAGAATAGAAACTCAAGCTCCAAGAAATTTAGAAAGTATTCGTGTGAAATAATTTTTAAATTTTTTTATGGTCTTTTTTTAATCTTTTTTCTTATTTTTTTGTTTTTTAATCTTTTTTCTTTTTAATTTGGAAATATTTATAAGTTTGATTTGGATTTATTAATTTATGAAACACAATAAATATTGGTTTAGAAAAAGACGAGGACTTTTTACAAGCGATCTTGGATGGGGATATACTCCTATTACCTGGGAAGGTTGGGGTAATTTAGCAATTTTTGTATTATTAGTATTTTCTTTTGTTTCTTATTTTGGAGTTTTTGAAAAACCTGTTGAAACAAGTAATATGATTGAATTTCTTGTTTGTTTGTTTATTTTAATTGTATTGTTTGCTTTATTTGCAGATCGTAAAACAAATAAAAAAAAGAATAAGTAATATGATGAAATTAATTGAGTCATTATTTAATTTCATTTAAGTTTTGGTTTAAAATAATGGGTTTCATTGCTTCAATTTCATCTGTGTAACTCATTTTGGGAATTGGATTTAATAAAAAAATCTTTTTATCAAGTGCGAATGCAAATGCCATTTCAATTAAACTATTTCCCCCAATATAATTAGGTATTTCATTTTTTTATTTATTGATGATCAGAATTGCATCTGTTTGTTTTATTTCTTCAAAATAATTTTTAATTACATTTAACTCTAATTTTTCTGCTTTGTTATCTACTGTATTGTTTGGATTAAGATGTCTATGTATTTCTGCAGGAGCAGTTACATTGTGACTTTGGTTAGTTAGAATCTCTTTTAATTCGCTCATTTCCTGAGCAAAAGTCATGCTTCCGCAAATTGTTATTTTCAGGGTGGTAGTTAGAATTGATTTATTTTATTTAAATTTTGTTAAAATAGTTATTCTTTTGTTTTTTCTTCTTCAGTCTCTTCTTTTGATTCTTCCTTGTAATTAATTTTATTCCAAATAATAAAACATTCTTTTGATTCAATTACTTTGGTCAGGGGTGAAACTTTTGCTAAAATTGTGTCTTGAGTTATTGTTGGTTCAATTTTTGTGTCATATTTTGTATTTCCATATTCTACTCGACCAATAAAACTAACTTTTTCTAAATTTAATGCTAATTTGTTGTTAAGTGAATATTTTTGATTTTCGCAAGTAATAAGTTCTTTACCCATAAGATCTTTTAACATGTTTTGAGAATGATGAAACTCTAAACCTTTTCCGATTAAATGTGCCATTCCAAATTCTTTAAGCTCTAGTGCGATTGATAAAATATTTAATTGATTGGGACTTAGTTGTGCGATATCAGGAAGTTCAAACGCATTATTTGCGTCAATGTCTTTTATCACTTTACCCTGAACTAAATCAACTAATATATTAAATGAATCACAATTAATAAATAATGCAGGAATTAGATAAGTTTCTATTTTTTCAATTGGACTTTCTGACATCAATCTTAATTCTTCGACTGAAATACGTGGTTTAATTAATGGAATTAAATTTTCAAATTTTTTAGATTCTTCAACAAAATTTTGATTTGAGTTATTGGGTTTATTTGTTTGTGAATTATTGTTTTCAGTTGTTGGTTTTTTAATATCTGTGTTTTTGTTATTTATTGAGTCTTGGGAGTTATTATTATTCTTATTATTTGAGTTATTTGAATTGCTTATTGTTGGTTGGTCTTGAATTAGTTTTTTTGCTTCTCCGCCGTGTTTACTTTTTCTTGGTCGAATTTGAACTAGCAAAGGAATATCAACAACTCCAGTTACAAGTGCAGTTCCTATGCTTAAATTTTTTATTTCATCTTGACTTTCCGCAGTAATTCCTTCGACTGATTGAGAAATTGCTTTTAGGTCATTAGGGTTTGTAGATTTTAAAATAATTTGTGTTGAGAGTTGAGACAGAACTGATTTATCTACTCGTGCAGGTCTTTGACTAACAACGCACAATCCTAAGCCAAATTTTCGTCCTTCACTTGCAATAGTTCTTAGAATTTTTGTTGATCTTGCTTCTGAAAAAACTTTTTCTGGACAAAATAAATGGGCTTCTTCAATTACTGCAAAAAATGGAGGAATAGATTCTCTTTTTCTTGCTTCAAATAAATCTTTCATAAGTTTATGAACTATTAGTTCTGCAGCTTCAGGTTCTATTCCTTTAAGATTAATAATTGTGCATTTGTTAGGGCAAATAAGTTCATTAAGTTGCGTTGGTGTTGGCGAAAATAAATCAAGAGTTTTGTAATAATCGAGTACATCAATTAAAGTCCATTTAGCATTATTATCTTGCAATCCTAATTCATAAATTAATGAATCAAAATTCATAGTTTCTAAATTTTTAACTGCTGAATAAATGCAAGCTAATTGAGATGCATTAGGTTTAGAGGGAAATAGATTAATTAATTCTTGAGTATCAAATTTTTCAGATAGCCTAAGAGGTTTTACATCTGGGTTAATTTTATGATCTCCAAATTCTTGAACTTGATGAATAAATCCTTTGGGCTCTGTGTTAAATCTTTCAAACAATTGTTTGTCTGCAGTCGTGTTTGGAAATTTTAAACTATTATATTCTCCATGAGGATCAATAATTATCAAGGGAACTCCTTTTTCAATAATTTCTTCTAATAAAACTCCTACAGTATAACTTTTTCCAGAACCACTTTTAGCTAAAACAGCACAATGTTTGGTAATTAATTTGTTAAGATCCAAATAAACTGGGATGTTTTTGTTTAAAATTTTTCCAATGTATGCGCCTGCACTTGAATCAAGTTTAATGATGTCATTTATTAGCTCATCTTCTGCTTTTAAAACTTCACAACCTGGTTCTAGAGGTGATCTTAAACTTTGTGTTCTTTGATTATTTCTAAATCCAATCACGCTACAATAAGCAAGAGTCTTTTCAGAATCGCGAACAAGCTCTAAAATTTGAGCAAGAACTGAAATTGGTTCATCAGAAATGGACTGATCAGTATGAAACACTTGAATATATTCAAACTTTTTTGCATTCAATGGATTTTCTACGATAAAACTAAATTTAGTTGTTGTTGTTTTACCTATAATTTTTCCAAGGATCATGATTATTTAAGAAAAAAGTATTGTTTATTAAGTTTTAGTATGTTAACTAGAGATTCAAATCAGCAATATTTAAATAGATATTTTAAGTTTAATTTAGCAAGAGGTGTTTTTATGGTTAATCAATTAAATCAATCAAAAGTTTTACCAATTAAATATTCATTTAATTCCTATGGGCATGAAAATTTACTTGCTATGCATCGTAATACTTTAGAACTCACTAAAGATTCTGAACTTTCAAAACAGGGTGATTGTATTGTTGGAATTAAAACTGATTTTAAGCTTAACAAAATAAAGAAATTACTTAAATATCCTTTATTAAAATTAACTTTGAAATCTGGTCGAGAAAAAGAAGAAATTTTGTTTAAAACTAATCCTAAATTTAGTAGTAATTCTGAGATTGTGATTCGTATTACTGATTTTGAATCAGAAAGAACGCTTGGTGTTCGAGCAGATAAAAGTTCGAAATTGATGAATCGAAAACTTGTTAAGAAATTGCAGAAAAATAATGTTAAATTTGATTGTGATTTAGAGCCACAAATTAAATGTATAATAACTGATCTTGATGATACTATTGAAGATTTTCAAATAGCAAAAAATTACATGACAAAAGAACTTGCAAAAATAATGTGTGAAAAATATGGGATTTATGAAGATACTGCAATAAGATTGTTAAATGAAGTGGATTATTTTTTCTCTCATGATGGTATGGCGGGAGATCCTCAAAAATTTAATAGAATTCCTTGGTTTAAAAAATTATTTGATGATGTTGGAATAAAATGGACTAAAAAAGATATTGATTTTATGGTAAAAACATACTGGGAATTGTTTGAATCAAAAGTAAAACTCATGCCTGGTGCTTTGAGCGTTATTACAAAATTGAAAAAAAAGTATAAACTAGTAATTATGACTGATAGTGATGGTGAACGAAAAATAAAAATTCGAAGAATTAAACTGTTAGGCATATATGATTTGTTTGATTTAATAGTAACTGCTGATGATATTGGCCAAAATAAACCAAATACTAAATTTTATAATTATATTTTTAAGAAAATGGGAGTTAAAGCATCTGAATGTGTGATGATGGGTGATAAACCTGAAGTTGATTTAGAACTTGCAAAAAAAATGGGACTTCGAACAATTTGGGCCAAACATGGTTCTTGGGCAGAACAAGAAGAAAATAAAAATTTTCATTATGTTGATTGTCAAATATCTGGATTTAAGAAATTCTTTGAAGATGTAGATTGGTTGTGATTGTTTTAAAAAGGTAGTTTATCATAAAGAAGTTAGATAAATCCTTCGGGTATAAACACTTCTTTATGATTTGTTAAACTCATTTGAAATTCATAATTTCTAATTTCTTCTGAGAATGAAGTCCGAAGATTTTGTAATAATTCTTTAAAATGAGTTCTGTTTTTTACTTCTATTGCTAACATAAGATTGTATTTTCCAGATGTTCTGACACAAAATGTTATGTATGGATTTTGGTTAACGTAATGTTTTATTTTTGTGATTGTTTTTTTGTTCATTTTTTCCATTTGGATTCCAACTTGATAGCTTTCATATCCAAGAGACGCGGGATTTAATAATATTGTGTAACCTCTAATAACTCCTATTTTTTCCAATCGCTTTATTTTAATTCTTACCGCATCTTCACTTATTTTTGCAAGACTGCTAAGAATGTTATTTTTAATTCTACAATTTTTTGCAAGTTCTCGTAAAATGATTAAATCTTCTTTACTTAGATTTATGCTTTGACTTTTTGAAAATTCAGTTTCAGTTTGAGTTGGGGTTGAATTTTCTGTTATGAGTCCAATTCTATTGAATTTAATTTCTCCAATATACATTGATAACTGGTGATCTTGTAAATTTTTTCCTGCAATGTTTGTTATTTCACTTATTATATCGCTTAGATCATCAAGATTTTGGTATAAAATAGTACACATTAAATCAACAGTTCCGCAAAGTTCAGAAATCCAATTAATTTTTTTGTGATGTTTAAGTTGTTGGATAATTTCGTGATGTTTATTAGAATCAAAGTTTATTAATTTTAGAGTTAAATTTGCCACGCCTGCACAAAAGTAAGGTTGGTGGATTCGGGCAATAAATGATTTGATAAATCCTAGTTCTATTAATTTGGGAATTCTATGTCTGACAATTTCTCGAGTCAATCTAGGAATTTTAGCTATTTTTGAAATAGGTGCTTTTGAGTTTTTCATTAGTTCAATTAGTATTTTTTTGTCAATCGCATCCATATAACTATTAATCTATTTTTGATATATAAATTTATCGATAATTAGTTATTTTTTAATGGAATCTTAATTAAATGTTGAATTTATTTCTTTGAAGTGATGAATAAAAACTCTTTGTTTGGCGTTGTTGGCGAATTATATGATCGATCTCTTGAAGATGTGATTATAGTTGGTTGCCAACATTTTTTAGAAGGGCAGTACTTGTTGTTTAGTCAGTTATTTAGTTGCGGGTTATTGCCAGAAAATACATATCTTATTGGTAAAAGTTATTCGTTTAATAACTCTGTGCAACGAGATTTAAGTGCGTTAGGTGTATCAGTTTATTCATATGAATTTAATAGTCACTTAAGTTTTGATGATCAATTTTCTAAGCATATATTGCAATTTATTCAATTGGTAAAAAATAAAGCAAATCTTAAAGATAAACATGTTGTTGTGATTGATGATGGGGGTGCACTTCTTAGTGTCGCTTCAAATTATTTTTGTGAAAACTTATCTGGAGTGGAGCAAACAAGTTCGGGGTATTCAATAATTAAAAATAATGTTTCGTTTCCTATAGTTAATGTGGCAAGATCTAAAACAAAACTTATTATGGAAACTCCTCATATAGTTGATTGTTTTTTAAATAAATTGAATTTTTATTTGGATAAGTATGGTTTGGTGCCTCAACGTGCGTTAATTTTGGGTGGGGGCCCAATAGGTGTGGAAGTTCAAAAACAATTAAATTTCGAAACTTGTATTTTTGATACTGATCTACAAAAAAGAACTATTAATCAAAATGATTTGCATGAATTTCTTTGTAATTTTGATTTAATTGTAGGTGCATCTGGAAATATGAGCTTGAGAATGAATGACTATTCTTATTTGCGAGAGGGAACTGTGCTTGCAAGTATTTCAAGTTCTGACAGGGAGTTTGATTCTGTGAAGTTTAGAGTTAAATTTCCAAAAACGTCCAACCCTCATCAAGATTATCATATTGGGGGGATTTATTTGCTAAATTCAGGTTTTCCTTTAACTTTTGATGGTTCGAGAGTTGCAGTTCCAACAGAAAATATTATTTTAACGCAGTCGCTTATGTTTGCGGGAGTGTATGAATCATTAAACCATAAAACCTGTGGGCTATATGATTTATCTTCTGTTGTGCAACGAAATCTTGTTGAAGTTTACCAAGAAAATTAAATATTTGATTTTGTAGTTAATTGAAATTAATAAAATAATAAAAAAAGAAAAAACGCCTTAGGAATCATTAAAAAAGCATAGTATTTCTTAAGCTTCCGTTTGGCAAACGCCACGGGAGGGACTTTCGTAAATTCTTGCAGTTAATGTTAATTTGCAAAAATTTGTTTCGAACCCTCGTGTCCAGAGGACAGAGGATCTTTGCAGATCCAACCCCTTTATGGTTGATGACCACTGTAGGTATTATGGCTACAGGCTGTAGCAATCCTCCGCAATGGCCAGACTATGCGACCGCGGCATAACTACAGTGAGAAAAACAAGTCCTTTTTAAACATTTCTGAAAATGATCTTTAGTATTGATTTGTTTTGATTTGTTCTGTGTTGTTTCGATTAGTTTTATTTATAAATGAACTATTTCTTGAACCATATGCTTTATAAACCAGCACTATTTCCTTAAGATTATTCCTGTAAAATAGCGAGGTAGGGCAGTCAGGAGTGCCCGTCGGGCTCATATCGGCTTTTGTCGAAAGAAACCCGGAGGTCGGTGGTTCAAATTAAATATTGATAATATTTGTCACATATTAATATTTGTGAAAGTCCACCCCTCGCTATGTTTTATTATTTTTCTTATTTGTTTATTAAGCATATTTGATTTTTTTCTAAACTTATTATATTAAACTCTTATTTGTTTAATCAGTTTCCAACAAATTAATAAATCCCAAAAAATCTTTCTTGAAAAATGGCAATGATTTGTGGTATTGATGAAGCTGGAAGAGGGCCTCTTCTTGGACCTTTAGTTGTTTGTGGATTTATGATTGAAGAAAAAAACTTGTCTGAGTTAGAAAAGTTAGGTGTGACTGATTCAAAATTAATATCTCCTAAAAAAAGAAAAGCAATGTTTGAGCATCTTACAAAATATTCTCATCATGTAGTTATTTCATCACCTCAAGAAATTGATTTTGCATTGACTGATCCTAATTTAAATCTTAATTGGTTAGAAGCGTTAAGTTCTGCAAAAATAATTAATAATCTAGCACCTAAAAAAGTATTTGTTGATTGTCCTAGTACTAATATTCCGGATTATAGAAAATATATTAAAGAGCATTTGAATGTTGATTGTGAAGTTGTTTGTGAACATAAAGCTGATTTGAAATATTTGGTTGCGGGAGCTGCGTCAATAATTGCGAAAGTTACTCGTGACGACGAAATTGAAAAATTAAAAGAAATTTATGGGGATCTTGGCAGTGGTTATCCGTCTGATCCTAAAACCAAATTATTCTTAGAACAAAATTATGATAAATGTCCTGAAATATTTAGAAAAAGTTGGCAATGTTATAAAAATATTATTGAACAAAAAACTCAAAAAAGTCTGGGTGATTTTTAAATAATATAGGTAGATTATTTTATTGCTTGTTGTTTGATTATTTTTTAGTTTATTGTTAAATTAGGTATTGCATTGTTATTGGCAATATATTATAAATATTATTAATATTATATTTTAAAGAAAAGTTTATATATAGAGTATATTTCTTTAAATCGGGGTGTTTACATGATTAAAAAGCGGTGCTTAACTCAATTAATATTATTTTCATTAATACTAATATTGCTATCAGGATTTGTGGTTGCACAAACTGGTTTTTCTCAAGCTGAATTAAAAAATCCAGAATTTAATCCTCAAGAAGGACTTGGGTGGGTTTTACTTGAAGAAGGAGTTAGTGAAACAATGGATATAGAATCTGATGATATTTCTATTAGATCTGTAACATTTAGTTTTGAAAAAAATATTTCTCAAGGAGTTTTAACTGTTTATAAAATGTTAAATATTCCTGATAAACTCCCTGAATTAATTGGCACTCCTTACGAAATTAATCAATTTAAATATTCTGCATTTACGTATAAAGATTTTGATAAGTTAACAATCAAATTTAGAGTTTCTAAAGAATTTTTAAATAATTTAAATTTAACTAAACATGATATTGCACTTTATGTGCATAAAGGATATGGTGATGAAGAGTGGGATAGAATAGATTATTTATCTCTTAATGGGGAAGATGATAATTATTTCCATTATACTTCAAAATTAATTCCTAGTAATTATTTATTAATTACTGCAATGAAAATAACTAATCAAAAACTTGTTGATTCGTCAGTTGTTGAGTCTTCTGTTGATGAAGTTTTGGACGTGAACTTAGAATCTCAAGTAAATACTCAAAATAAAGATCCAGTAGTAACTTTAGAAGTTGGTGAAACTGTTTCAGGTGATCCTATATTTTCTGTTGAAGAACCAATTGTTAGTTCTACTGATTCAAAAGATTTGGGTGTTGACAAATCTGAATTAGATACGCCCTCTATTATTTCGCAAGTTAAGAACTCTGCAGTTGTAGAGAAGATAAACCAGGTAGTAGATGATTATAACGCTGATAATGAGGCAGTATTAGAATCTATTGAAATTCCAAAATTAACTGAATTTCCTGCGGAATCAAAATCACCCGAAGAAATTGCAGAAATTCAAAATGGTATTTATTGGATAATTGGTTTTTTCTTGCTGGCATTTGTTATTCTTTTAGTTTTGCTTAATCATAGGGCATTTATGAAATTGGCGTCGCTTTTTTCTACAAATAAAGTTGATAAAGAACTTCATAAATATGTAAAAGATAGTAAAAAAATGGGTCGCACAAGAAATGAAATCCACAATAGGCTTCATACTGTTGGGTGGGATGCTAAACGAATAGATGATATTTTAAGTCGACATTTTAAAAAATAGTTTAATTATTCTTTTAATTTTTTATTATTTTATTAAATAATATTTGCATAATTAATTGGTTGATAAGTATATGAAAAAAAATAAACTAAATATTCTAATTTTTTTACTTATTTTAATAATTTGCAGTTATTCAGTTATTTCTGAAATTGAGTCTTCAGAGATGATTGTTGATGCAGTAAGCAATGAAGATGCTTCTTGGGTGTATGTTAGTGACAATGTAATAGTTGATTTAAATATTAATTCTGGAATTACTATTCAAGCTACTGATTCTGATTGGGAAATAAGTTATTTAACAACTGATCTGTTATTTTTTCCAAAAGCCACCTGGAAACAAAAAATTCAGAGTTTTCTTAAAAATCCAGAACCTCAACAACAAACCGCGGAATATATGCGATTTAGGTGGGACGCACCAGTACTTGGAGATTATGATTTTGATATCCAAGCAAGAATAAAATCATTAAATGCATTCAAACTGATTCCAACAAAAGTAACTTTTCCAATAACTCAACAATTATCTTCAGAGGTTTCTAAATATGTTGTTAGTACGGATAATATTGATTCTGATGATGACGCAATAATAAATATTGCAACACAACTTGCAGAGGGAGAAGATGATTTATTTATATTAACTCATAAAATTGCAGATTGGGTGCGTCATGAAGTTGAATATGACTTAAGTACGTTAACTGCAGATGTTAGTCAAAAAGCAAGTTGGGTCTTACTAAACAAGCAAGGAGTTTGTGATGAATTAACAAGTTTGTTTGTTGCGATGATGCGAGCGGTTGGAGTTCCTGCAAAGTTTGTTAGTGGAATAAGTTATACTGATGATCTTCGATTTTCTGAATCTTGGGGTGCGCATGGTTGGGCAGAAGTATATTTTCCAGGAGTTGGGTGGGTTGATTTTGATGTAACTTATGGTGAATATGGATTTATTAATCCAACACATATTAAATTAAGTGAATCTGCAGATAGTTCTGATGCTGCTACAAAATATGAGTGGAAAGGACGAAATATTAATGGTGTCGCAAAAGAACTGGATGTTAAAACAAAATTAGTTAGTTATTCTGGTAGTATGTCTCCTTTGGTTTCATTAGAAATTAAACCTTTTGAAAAGCGAGTTGGTTTGGGATCCTACAATTTAATTGAAGTGAGTATATCCAATTTGGTGGATAGTTATATTTCAACTACTTTATTATTATCTAAAGTTCAAGAAATAGGTGGAATTTTAGAAGATGACTATGTTCGTCGAATTGCGCTAAAACCTAAAGAACTTAAAAAAACATATTGGCTTGTTAAAGTTAAGGAAGGTTTAGGTGAAAATTTTATTTATTCATTCCCTTTAGAAGTTAGGACTCCTCAAAATGATTTAGCTGAATCATTATTTATTTCAGTTAATGGTGAGACTGTACTTGGAAAATCTCAATTATTGCAATTAATTGATTCAACAAAAAAAGATGAAAAAAAATTCAATAAAGAACTTAACTTAAATTGCGTTTCAGAAAAACAAATATATTATTCTTATGAAGAACCAATTATTTCTTGTACTCTAAAAAATGTGGGTAATGTAAATTTACCAGAACTAAAGCTTTGTTTAGAGGGGGATTGTAAATTTGATGATTTAGTAATTAATCAAGAGAAAGTGTATGACTTTAGAATAGTTCAACCCCAACCTGGGAAAAATAAATTGATATTTTTTGTTGAAAGTGATGATGTATCAAAACAATTGTTTTTTGATTTGCATGTTAATGACAAACCTGAATTAATTTTAGACGAAACCGAATTTCCTGTTGAAGTCGAATACGATACAGATTATCAAATTAAATTTTTACTTAAAAAAGAAAGTTTATCTGAAGCTACGAATGTTCAAATACTTATTGATGCAGGAGTTATTAAACAAAATATCACTGAACAAACTTTTAATCAAAATAAACAATATGTTATTAATCTTCATAGCATTGATTTATTAACTGACTCAACTGAATTTTTTATAAATATTACTTATCAAGATTATAATCAAAGAAATTATACTCTCGAAGAACAATTTATGATCAAATTAAAACCCTTAACTATTTGGCAAAAAATAACTAGGGTGATAAGGCAAATTGATTTTAAATTAAGGTCTTGGTTTGTGAAAGATGCGCAAACTGAGAATACTTCACAATTTACGTCAGCAATTTAATAAAATATAAAAAGATAAAACTTAATTAACTATTTTAAGCATTTTAGACCTTGTGAGTGTTATCCTGTTTAATTTTGGGCGGGGTATTATGTTTAACTTGAAATTGGTTTATTATGTTTGATTGAAAATTAATTAGTGTGTGAAAAATGAATTATTCAAAAAAAATTAATTTAATTGGATTAGTTGTTTTGATTTTGATAGGTATATTTCTGGCGGGATGTCAAGCACCAACAAAGGTGGAATTAGATCTAATTAAACAAAATAAAGACTCTTGCAATCAAGACTCTGATTGTGCGTGCGGTGGTGTAGATATAGATTCGAGGCAGTGTTTTATAGGTAATGTGTTATATCAACAAAATTTTGTAGATAAAAGTGTGGATTGTCCTGGCTTTTGTCAAGCAAAAACAAAATGTGTTGTGCGAACATGTGTGAGTTTGCCTGATTTAGATCTTTCATCAGGTGTTAAAAAAACAGAATGCAGTGCGGATTCTGATTGTATTGTTGGTGGGTGTAGTGGACAAATATGTCAATCAAAAAATTTACCTCCTGAATTTACGACTTGTGAAGTAAAACCTGAATATGCTTGTTACTCGCAAATTAAGTGTGGGTGTGATGCTGGTTTTTGTAATTGGGATAAAACAAAAGAATTTAATTTATGTTATGAAGAAAAAGTAAATTTGCATTTGGAATAAATTTTAATTATTTGATTAATTATTGTTTGATTGAGCAATTGTTTGTGAGTGTTTTTTGTAAGCGTTGTTCGATTGAGTGATTGTTTGATTAATTGTTATTTGATTAATTATTAGTTTATTTATGAACTGTAAATTGGATGTTAATAAAAAATGGCAACAAAAATGAAAAAAATAAATCAAAAAGTGTCTGTTAATATGGATCCTAAGTTTGAGAAGATAACTCCTGACACTAGTGTTCTTATTGATGGGATATTATCAAAATTAATTCGAACTAAAAAAATAAGTCCTGTTGAAGTTATATTTCATGAAGCAGTTCTCGCTGAACTTGAACATCAAGCAAACGAGAATAGAACTACGGGAATATTGGGACTTGAAGAACTAAAAAAAGTACGTGAATTAGGACTAGAATTAGGATTTGAAGTAAAATTTACTGGCTCTCGTCCCACATTATATCAAATTAAAGATGCAAAATTAGGTGAAATCGATGCCATGATTCGAGATCTTGCGTGGGAGACAAATTCTTGTTTGGTAACCTCTGATAAAATACAAGCAAAAGTTGCTGAATCAAAAGGTATACTTTGCGAATATGTTCCAAAAACTCAAAAAATAACCAAATTAAAATTAGATCAATTTTTTGATGAACAAACTATGAGTGTTCATTTGCGAGAATTAGTACTTCCATATGCTAAAAAAGGAAGACCTGGTGCTTGGACATTTGAAGCTGTTCGAGAAACTAAGTTAACTAATAAAGAAATTAAGGAAATTAGTGATGAGATAATTGAAGAAGCAGAAAGAAGGCAGGATTCGTTTTTAGAAATAGAGCGAAAGGGAAGTTTAATTATTCAATTAGGTAATTATAGGATTGTTATTACAAAACCTCCATTTTCTGATGGGTGGGAGATAACTGCAGTAAGGCCAGTAAAAAAATTGAGTTTAGAAGATTATGAGGTTCCTCAAAAAATAATGGAGCGAATTGAAACTCAAGCAGAAGGAATACTTATTGCGGGAGCACCCGGACAAGGAAAATCTACTTTTGCACAAGCTTTGGCAGAATTTTATGCGAACTTGGGAAAAATTGTTAAAACTGTAGAAGCTCCTCGAGATTTAGTATTGCCTGAAGAAATAACTCAATATGCAATAAGTCATGGAAGTCCAGAAGAAATTCATGATATTTTATTGTTATGCAGGCCTGATTATACAATATTTGATGAAATGCGAAATACTCAAGATTTTAGTCTATTTGCAGATATGAGACTTGCAGGAGTTGGACTTGTAGGTGTTGTTCATGCAACTAATGCAATTGATGCAATTCAAAGATTTATTGGACGATTAGAACTTGGTGTGATTCCTCAAGTAATAGATACAGTTCTTTTTATCAAAGATGGGGGAATTGGAAAAGTATTTGAGATTGAAATGAAAGTTAAAGTTCCAAGCGGGATGACTGAAGCAGATCTTGCACGACCTATTGTTTGTGTTTTTGATTTTTTAACTGGAAAACTTGAGTATGAAATTTATTCTTATGGTGAATCAACAGTTGTAGTTCCCGTAACTGAAGAAGATTTAGATTCAGGAGACTCGCCTGTTCAAGCACTTGCAAAACAAGAAATAGAAAAAGCAGTTCAAAAATATGCGAAGTCAGTTGTTGTAGAAATGAAATCTGATCGGAAATGCACTATTAAAGTTCCTGAAAGTGATATGGCAACAGTTATTGGCAAACAAGGAAAAACAGTAATTGCACTTGAAGAAAAATTAGGTATGAAAATTGATGTGCAAGCATTAGCGGCTGACGAAGTTGATGAGCAAAGAGATCTTGGACAAGAAATAACTTTTGATATGGAAGTTAGCAAAAAAACAATACAATTATTTTTGGATTCGATGTATCAAAACGAACTTGTAGATGTATATGTTGAAGGAGAATTTTTGCTAGAAGTAAAGGTTAGTAAAAAAGCAATAATTAAAATTAAAAAAGATAACAATATTGGTAAAGTTCTTCTAAGGCATATTAAAAATGGTGATGAGATCAAATTATATGTTTGATTAAATTAATTTATTTTTTGATTTTTATTTTTTTTATTTTTTTAATGACTCATAAAACTTTTTTGCAGAAGTAAAATGGGGTAGGGAGTGTTGCTTTGCAATTTCTCTAGCTATTTTTTTATAACCAAAAATTGCGATGGGGGTTATTTTGATTGGAGTGTGATGGATTACCTCATTATATTCTATTAATTTGTGTTTTTGTTTTGAAAGTGTTTTGTGATTATTTGTTGTTCTAAATTTATTTACTTGATCCCATACTATGTTAAGAGTTGGGAATTTTTTTAATAAACTGGGTATGTTTTCGAATACAAACTTTTTGAATCCTGGGATTAAATTGTGGTTATAATAAATGTGGAGATTATTTTGAATTCGATAGTATTGGACAATTATTTTTTTAGCATCAGATAAAAGAACTAAATCGAATGGATAAATGAAATCTGGTTTTTTATTTGTAGTAAAAATTAAACCTTGTGATCTATATGTTTTTAGATAGTTTTCGTGTAAAAAAGAACAGGCTAATCGACGTTCCCTGCCAAAACTTTTAGTATTAGGTTTTATTGTGTTTGTTTTAATTATATTGTGAATTGATTGATAATTAATTTTTTCTTTTTCTTTTAACGTTTTTAGAATAAAATCGTCCTCAAAAGATTTTGCAAAAAATTGAGTTTTTTCAGAGAACTTTTTAGGTGGTTTTTTCATATTTTTAAAAAGAAAGTTTTTTGTTTATTAAATTTTCTTATTTTGGAGCTTTTTTTTGGATTGGATATTAATTATTTTTTTTCACAAATAACATATATTTTGACATATGGTGTTTTGTGCTCTCTATCTCTAAAATCAAGCATTCCCGAATATCTAAATTCTTCAGTGATTTTAAATGTTCTTTTTATTGTTTCATACCATTTTTTTTGTACGCTTGGATTTTGCATGGTGCATGAAGCAACAAAATAACCTGTATCTTTGAGCGGTTTTGTCCAATTATTAATATTTCCGCTGAATAGATTTGGAAAAAATCCTGTATTAAATAATCCTATTAGCATCATATTGTGCACAGAAATTACGTCAAATTCTTGATCTTGAAATGGTAATTTTTTTCTGGCATCATGAACTATGTCAACTCCTTCTTGTTCAAATAAATCAAGTCCTGTGTATGTTGTGTGTGGATAAATTGATCTAAGTCTAGTTCTTGTTTCTGTATTGCAACATCCAATATCTAAAACAGAGCCAGTCCATATGTGTGGAGTTGATTTAAAAAATTGATCAAAACCATCCATTTCTCTGACTGTTTCTTCTGTAAATGCGCCTAAATCTTGTCCTGGATGTAGTTTAATATCTCTATTTCCCCAAACTAGCTCTCTTCTGTCGTGATGTAATTTAATTGCAGTTTCTAAATGAGTTTCATCAATTAGTCCTTGAGAAACATATGCTTGTGCTTCTGTTAGTAATTCAGGTCTATTTGGTGCATGTAGTAATCCTATTCTCCATAGTGTATCTTCTGCTCTTGTTTCAAATGCTTTTCGAATTCCAGAATCTATAGTTGGATTTTGCATGGTTCTAATTTTTGGTATGTTTGTTATAAATTTTATGTTTTTTAGCTATTGATGAGTAATGAAAACAAAAGATTTAAATATGATGAGTGCGTATGAGTTGTTTATGAATTTAGAAAATTATGTTAATTATTTTGAATTTCTATTGGTTTATCTAGTTTCTAGTTCGAGTAGTTCGCAGTAAGCGATTGATCATTGTTTAAAATTCTGAGAGTTCTTAATGCAATTATGTTTAAGAAGTTAGAATAATCTATGTTGTATTTGGATTGTTCTTATTTTGTTTTTGATTGTAAAGAGCTAGTTAGAATTCTATTAAAAAATTAAAAAATATGTGAGGAAATGAAAAATGAAACAAATAAGACAAATAAAAATAAATGAAAAAAATGGATATATAAAAACTGAAAAAAATACAAAAGGTGGTTGTCCCTCTTGTCATATTTGATATGGATGGGACTTTGCTTGCCTGTGAAACATTAGAAGTTATTGCAAAAGAGATTGGAGTTGTCAAAGAAGTAAAAGAAATAACTGATGCTGCAATGAATGGTAAATTAGATTTTGAAGAAGCAGTTAAAATGAGATTAAATCTTTTACGAGGAATAGGTGTTGAAAAAATAGTTGAGATCGCGCATGAACTTCCTTTAATGCAGGGCGCACAAAGAACAATTAATGTTTTGAAAAAAAAAGGATTTAAAATTGGGATTATAACTGGAGGATTTGAACTAGTTGCAGAAGTTATAGCAGATAAATTGGGCGTTGATTTTTTTGTGGCAAATAAGTTGGAAGTAGTGGGTGGAGTATTGACTGGAGAATTTAAGTTAAATGTGAATGGAAATAAAGATTTGTTGTTAAGAAATGCTGCATTGCATTGGGGTGCAAAAATAACGGTTGCAGTTGGAGATGGTGCAAATGACATACCTATGTTAAAAGAAGCAGATTTGGGTATAGGATTTAATGGGAAACCAGTTGTTGTGGCTGCAGCTAATAAAAATATACAAAATGACTTAAGAAATATATTGCCAATTATAGACCCTATAGTGCAAAAATTTTTAAATAAAGTAAAATAATTAATTAAATACTATGCGAGGTGCATGAAATGTTCAATATCAAACTAATAAGAGAAAATAAAGAAGAAGTTATAAAAAATTTAGAGCGAAGAAAAGAACCTGAATTTATCAAAATGGTTGAAGAAGTTTTTGAAAAAGATGGTGAGTGGCGAAAAAAACAATTTGAATTGCAAAAACTCAAAAAAGACAAAAATGAAATTAATAAAGAAATTGCTGCGCTTAAAAAAATAGGTCAAAATGCAACAGCAAAACTTGCAGATGCTAAACTAATTCCTCAAAAAATTGAAGTAGCAGAATTAGAAGTAGTTCAAATGAAAGAAAGAATTGATTTTCTTTTAATGCGAATTCCAAATTTACTTCATGAAACAGTTCCGTATGGTGCGGATGATAATGAGAATGTAGAAGTAAAAAAATGGGGCACTCCAAAAACTTTTGACTTTGAACTTAAAACTCATGCAGAAATTGCGGAAGAATTAGGTGTTGCAGATTTTGAACGAAGTAGAAAAATTGCTGGAAAAGGATTTTATTTTTTGAAAGGAGATCTTGCGCTGTTAAATCAAGCAATAATTAGACTTGCTACGGAGTTATTAGTTAAGAGGGGATATACTTATGTTGAACCTCCATTAATGTTGCGACGAGAAGCGTATGAGGGAGTAACTGATCTGGCTGATTTTGAAACGGTGATGTTTAAAATTGAGGATGATGATCGCTATATGATTGCAACTGCAGAACATCCAATGG
The DNA here is from genome assembly GCA_018675335.1 of Candidatus Woesearchaeota archaeon. Taxonomy (NCBI): domain Archaea; kingdom Nanobdellati; phylum Candidatus Woesearchaeota; species Candidatus Woesearchaeota archaeon. Next base: position 49,188 of record JABGYH010000001.1, on the reverse strand, counting down.
CAGCACAATTTATGAATGAAACAATTGATGAAGAAAATTTGCCTTTAAAATATGTTGGTTATTCTATGTCTTTTAGACGAGAAATTGGGACTCGCGGAGTAGATGAAAAAGGTCTTTTTAGAACACATCAGTTTAACAAAGTAGAACAATTTATTTTTTGTAAACCTGAAGATAGTTGGAAATTTCATGAAGAATTATTAAAAAATTCTGAAGATATATTTCAAGCGCTAGGAATTCCATACAGAGTTGTAAATATTTGTACGGGAGACATTGGAATTGTTGCCTCAAAGAAATATGATGTTGAAGCTTGGATGCCACGACAAAAACAATATAGAGAAGTATGTTCAAACTCTAATTGTACAGATTACCAAGCACGAAGATTAAATATTAGGTGTGGTAAGGAAGGTGGAGATAAAAGACTACTCCATACTTTAAACAATACTGCGGTAGCTACATCTCGAGCAATGGTTGCAATACTTGAAAATTATCAGAACAAAGATGGAACAATAACTATTCCTGAAGCTCTGCGGCCATTTATGTTTGGAAAAGAAAAAATAGAACCTTTGAAAAAGTTTTAATTTTGATTGAAGGAGGGTATTTTTTGTTTTAAAATAATTTTTTTTATTCTTATTTGTTTATTTTTAGTTTTTTAATTTCTGGTTTTGTTTATTTATTGGAAGTTATTTTTTTATTATTTTAAACTATTTTTATCGAAAGATTTATTAAAAATTTAAACTTAAAATTCATTTATTGGATTAAGAGGTGATTTTTTGTTAATTGAAGGAAAAAAACACGTTTCGATAACTTGGCATATTTATTTAGCAATAGGACTAATTGTTATTGTTTTTTCTGCGCTTATTGATGTGAAAAAAATGAGTTTATTTATTTTCTGCGGCATTGTATTTGTCATACTTGCTTTAATTAAATACCTTAAATTAAAAATTTCTGAATCTGGAAAAAAAGAACATAAAAATAATCAGCATCATTTGCATAAAACTTCAGGTCATCACTCTCAATTACACCCTCATAAAACAAAATATGTTAAATGTAATTCTTGTGGCTCAGTAAATCACTCTCATGTTTCTAATTGTCATAAATGTAAAACTAGATTTAAATAATTGTGTTAAAGATAAACTTGTTAATAATTTTAGGGATTATAGATTGGACTTGTAATTAAATGTTTAGAACAATTTTGTTTAATTAAGTCTCCAATTCCCATTCCATTAATATTGATAACAAAAATTCCTGTATTTTCTATTGGAAGAAATTTTGCAAAATTAACAATTTTTTCATTTAATAAATTAACGAGCATACATGCAATTGGAACTCCATGCCCCACTACTAAGATTGTTTCTTTATCATGTTTGGATTTGAGTTCTTCTAAGAATTTTTTAATGCGATCATTAACTTCTAAAACTGATTCTCCATCTAAGGGTCTAAATTTATAATATGGGAGTCCGACACTTTCAACTGCTTCGTTAATGACATAGCGAGGTAGTCGTTCATAAACTCCTTTGTTTTGCTCTCTTAATTCAGAATTTTTAATTAATGCTAAGTTTTGATGAAATTGAATAATTTCTTTAGCAGTATTCATTGTCCTGGAAAGATCACTAGAATATGCAAAATCAAGTTTTTCGTCTTTTAAACTTATTGCTACTTTTTTTGCTTGGTCAATCCCTTTTTGTGTTAATTGACTATCTGATTGTCCTTGAGTAATTCCTTCAATATTGTCTTTAGTTTCTCCATGTCTAACAATAATTAATTTCATAAAACACAAGATTTGGAACTCATTAATAAAATTTTTTGTGTTTTTTAATGATTAGGTCAAATAAGTATCCATTTGAGTTGGAAATGTTTATAAATCAGACTTTTTTTTTAATTGATATGTCTAATAAGCAGCTAGGTAAAGAATTTGTAAATAAGCCCATAATTCTTCCAGGAAGTCCATTTTGGAATGTTATGAAAACATTTGGTCGCGATGAAGCATTTGCCTGGGTTTTTAATACGATAGGAACAATAGTTTTTGAAATTCTAATTCGTATGAATTTTGTGCTTGTTGGAGCGTCACAAGGAACTCATGTTTTAGCATTATCACTTATTGGTCCAATTGTTGAAAAATTTGGTTTTTTTGTTGGGCATGTGAAAGAAGCTTGTGAAATTTATAAAACGACTCCTGTTAATGAACGAAAAAGTAGATTGTTTTATTTTAAGCGGGCAGTTAAGGGTGGTACAAAAAGTTTAATTTATGATTTATTAGTTCATGATCCAATCTATGTAATACTCATGTTTGTAGGTCAAAAATTATTACCAACAACACCTGCTTGGTTACTTGCGATGTCAAGTTTTGTTTTTGCAGTGTTTTTAGTTGCGGGTTTAGATGTTTTTTGGGAAGAATTGAAATATTGGTTATTCAAACAAAAATTAAAAAAATTTGGGTTTGGAATAGAAAGTTATTATGAATCAAGATTTTTAATAAGTTCAAAAAGAAATCCTCAAAAACTTGTAAAAAAAATATCAAAAGAATTTAATCTTACTAACTCTAAAACTTTTAAATATTCTGATCAATATTATGCAGATTCTTTATCTTCATATTCTGGGAGAAGTTCTAAAATAAGAATTAGAAATAGAACTAAATTATCTGGAACTTTTTTTAGAACAATTCAAATAGTGTATTCTCGAGCATCACAATTAGAATCAAACTTGCCTGAGCAATTTAATTTTTTTCCACAATATAAAGAAAAATTATATTATAAATTAAAAAATAAATCTTCTTTACAATTGCATAATTTAGAGAATAAATTTCTTCAAAAATTTATGAAATCAGTTACTGATGAAAGAACTGTTGAAATAGATTTTGAACGAACTTTAAATTATGGTGATGAATTACTAGTTTGTGTTGATAAAGTTAAAAATTTGAAAAAACCTTATTTTTTCTTAGAACTTAAAACCTATAAAGATAAACTTTTGTTAAAAGAAGCAATGCGATATGTTATGCTTCATTTTCCTGTTTTACAAATCACACATGGTAAACTTGAAATGAATCAAATCAAACCCGTCAAAAAAATAAAAAAGAAAAAATAATTTAGTTAATTTACTTATACTGGTCGTCTTAAATAAATTCGTTCTACGCAGGCAGGGTCATAAATCGGAAGTTGAGATTCAAGCCGCATTGGTTTAAAACCTAATTTTTGAAATAAAGTCATCGATGCAGCATTTCTAACATCAGTTCTTAGAGCAACTTCTGTTAAGCCTTGTTCACTTATTTCTTGAATGTATTTCAAACCCAATAAAGTTCCAATTCCTTTAACTCTCGAATCATTTCTAACTGCCATTTCATCCATATAATTTGTTTGACCATTAACAACAGGTTTTAGAAATTCAAATTGTTCTAAAGGCAGTTTATATCCCCAAGTAAATCCAACAATTCCTATGTCTGCTTCTGCAACTAAAACTACTGGATTTTGTTGATCTAATGCAAATTCTAAATCTTGAATTATATCTTCGCTCGTCCAAAATTCAATTAGTTCTAATTCAGTATCACATTTTTTGCAATTAGGTTTTTTACTTGTTTTGATTTTTTCTGCTTCTTCACGTCCATAGTTTACTTCACAACTTGTACATTTCATGTACTCGTTCCATGGAGGCTCTGCAAATGCTGACTTGTAAACACTAATTAAACCAGTTAAATCCGAATCTTCATAAGGTCTGATGAATACAACCAGCGCTTTCTTGCGCCTTAGCCTCCAGGGGTGTTAGTTTTGTTTGTTTGTTTGTTTTCATTTTTTTATTCCTCCAAATAGTTTATTTTTTTAGGTGAGAATGAAATTTGATCTAGAATGATCTTTAATTATGATGAGAAAAAAGGGCAGTAGGCGAGAATTGAATCGTTAAACAAAACTTTGCAAAGTTTTGATACAAAGCATTCCAGTTAGATCTTGTGAGCCTCGATCTAACGAAAATAAGTAGGGCGGTAGGCGAGAATTGAACTCGCGTCTCAGGATATCTATAAACAAATTTACAAAAATTTTTATTTATTTGTTTACCACAGTCCTGTATACTAACCGTTATACGACTACCGCCATTTGTAATCTTGATGAACGAAGTGAAGAAAATTATTTTGCGTATCAATTGAGCATAACCAATTGCCGTTATACGACTACCGCCATTTTTTGAGCTTGAAACTTTATTTAGAATTTTGTATGTTTTATTTTTTACTTGAGCGCTTAAGCTAGAACTTAATTTTTGAAACGCAATGCTATTAGAATCAGTTTGGCCAACAATGAATACAATCAGCGCTTGACTGCGCCTGAGCCTCAATTAAATCGGTTTTCATAATGAATTTAGAAGTTGCTTAAGTAATATTTAAATCTTTTGAAATGAGTTATTTTTTTGAATTTTAAAACTCAGTTAATTTTTTCATTTTACTTACGTGGATAATAGTTGTTCTACCTTCAGAACCGCCTGAAATAGTTTTAGTAGTGATATATTTATTATCTGAAAGTTTTCGAATTCTTCTTTGAAAAGTTTTGTATATTGCTTTACCGCCATTTTCTTGATAAACTTTGTAAATATCTCCAATTTTTTTCCCATCGTGATCTTGAATAATTGCTAAAATTGTTTGCATGTCATCTTCGAGATCTGCAGGTTTTTTTACAAAAAATTCTTCCATTTTAGTTAAAGTTTCTTGAACATGTTCTTTTGTGATTTTTTTAGAAGAATAATTTTCTGCAGTTAAACCTGATTCTCTCAAAATATTTAATCCTGCGCGAATATCTTTTAAGTCTCCTGCTTTATTTGCTGCAACTACAAATGCATCATCATCCCATACTCCTGGAACAAATGCATAGCCTAATCTTTCTTTTAAAATCCCGAATGTTTCTTGCGCATTATATTGTTTAAATTCAATCATTTCAGGAATAAGTCTTGACTTTACTCTTTGATCTGCATCAATTAACCATTCTTTGTAATTAGTTATTAGAAAAATTGTTTTTTTAAAAATCTCCTCAATAATAGTATATAGAAAATCTAAATCTTCAACTTTATCAATCTCATCAAACGCAAACACTACTGATTTTTTATTTAGAACATCTTTAACAATTCTAAATAATTCTTCTGTTTTTTTATTTTGAGTAAATCTGTAATCTATTTGAGCACAAATTTCTAAAATGATTTTGTAGGTAGTATTTTTTTGCCAACAATTAAGATATATGACATAAACATCATCACTTTCTTCTTCTAATTCTTTTAGAACAAATTTCATAGCTGCGGTTTTTCCAATTCCTGGAGCACCATAAATAAAAACATTTTTTCCTGTACGGCCTTGAAGTAATGGCTTGATGCATGCGGCCATTCTAAATTGTTCATTTTCTCTATATGGTAATAGTTTAGGTAAAAACTCATAATCTAGGGCTTGTTCCATTCTAAATAGTGATTCAGAAGCACCTAATGTATCTTTAAATAAACTCATGGGAATATGGAAATTTTTCTTTTTTATATAGTTTTGGGAAAAGATCTGATTTAGTAATTAGTTTTTGTTGCGTTATTTAATTAATTCTTATAATATTTAGTTAATTTTATTTTTTATTTTATTTTTGTTGTCCTGTGGTTATTTGGTGTCTGGACAATGAATTTTATGTTTTAGTGCTGTGCGAGTTTCATTGGACACTGGACATTGGTGCGGGTGAGCTATATAAACTGATTCTAGCACATTATGAATTATGAACATTGTTGCCAAACAAATTTTTTAAAAATTATTTTTTAGATTTTTTTGTGGTTTAATTGATCTAAAAAAAATGAATGAGGTGAAATAAATGATAGGAACACAACAATATGATCCATCTGATGTGAGATTAAGCACTATAGAAGATCTATTTTGGAGACAAATTACTGAAAAATCTGCAAATTGTATGGATCGTCCATTAGATAGTTTTGATAATCAATTTAGCGAATAAATTAATGTGTGAGTGAGTAAAATGTATTTAATTAAGTTATGTGCGAGGGGTGAGTATATGGTAAAAAAATTTAAAAAATCAAAAGATTTTGAAAGAACGCAATTTTTTCAGGAATTTGAAAAGAGCTTTGCTGATAAATCCAGTAAACATCTACATATTGTGGGAGGTCATGATCCTAAAGTATACAAAGAGTTTATTTCACCTTCAGAACTTTGGTTTAGGGTGAGTAGTAGAAACTCAGGTAGAAAGGTTGTTGTAATGAACAATTAATTTTTTTCTTATTTCTATTAGTTATTTAATTATGATTAAGTTCTTGTGTTGATTAAGTTATTGAGTGAATTAAGTTGCAGGTTATGCGTAATTAGGTTGTAGGGGGAGCGTAGTTTATAAGGGACACATTTAAATATGGATAGGTCAAAACTTGATATATGGCTTTAAATGATAGTTTTTATGTAAAACAAACCGTTTTTGAGAATAAATTAGAGTTATTTAATGTATTGTCAAAAGGAGCTATATTTGTATATCCTACAGATACAATATATGGGTTAGGTTGTGATGCAACTATTAAATCTGCGGTTGAGAATGTTAAAACTGCTAAAAATCGACAAGGTATGGCATTTTCAGTTATAGCGCCTTCAAAACAATGGATTTTAGATCACTGTGAAGTTAGTGGTAGTGGGTTTGTTTGGTTAGAAAAGTTACCTGGACCGTATACTTTAATATTTAAATTAAATCAAAAAGGACTTGAAGTTATTTCTCCTGAAGTCAATAAAGAATTTCCTGGAACATTGGGTGTTAGAATCCCTAATCATTGGATAAGTGAGTTTGTTTGCGAGTATGGGAATCCAATTGTTACAACGAGTGCAAATATATCTGGACAAGAAGTTGTTAGTGATCCTGCAAAATTAGTTTCAGACATGCTTGATAAAGTTGGATTTGTGGCTTCAGACGGGATCTTAACTGGAACTCCTTCGACAATAATAAATTTAACAACAGATAAAGAAGTAATTATAAAAAGATAATTATAATTAGTTTAATAATATTGATTGATGCTGCATGAGGGTTAGATTAATATTGTGTGGGGATAAGATTAATATTGTGTGGAGATAAGATTAATATTACTTAATGATAAGAATTTTTAGGTTGATAATTATGGATTTAAAAAAATCAGAACATAAAAAATTGAAAATACTTGCAACTGGAGATATTCATGGGGATATCACTTTAGTTCGACAATTAGCAGATAGAGCAGAGAAAGAAAATGTGGATTTAGTAGTTCTTTGTGGTGATCTTACTATGGCTGAACAAAGTACTGACAATATTGTTGGTCCATTTGTAAAAAAAGGAAAACGAGTTTTATTAATTCCTGGAAATCATGAAACTGTTGCTACTGCTGATTTTTTAGCAGAATTATATGATGTTAAAAATTTACATGGATATAGTGTCAGGTATAAAGATGTAGGATTATTTGGTTGTGGGGGTGCAAACATTGGACTACATCAATTAGATGAAAAAGAGATACATGATTTGCTTAAAGAAGGATTTCAAAAAGTAAAGTACTTGCCAAAAACAATATTGGTTTCACATGTACATCCCTCAGATACTAAAATGGAAAAATTATCAAATTTTATTCCTGGTAGTAAAGGTTTGAAAAAAGCAATAGATGAATTTCAACCAGATATTGTTCTTTGTAGTCACGTGCATGAAGCAGAAGGACTTGAAGAGAAAGTTGGAAAAACCAGAGTAATAAATGTTGGAAAACATGGGAAGATATTTGAGATTTAAATTTTACTTGTTATTTTTAGGTTATTTTGGTAATATTAATTTAAAAAAAATAGTTTAAATGAAGAAATAAAAAATATTTTTAAAATTTATTGAATCACTTGTGTTTGAGTCAATTTATTTGTTGCTTCTTGATCTATTTTAGTTATTTCGTCCCAAACTACATCAATTCCTTTTTCTTCTAAAAGTTCGCGTGCTTCAGAATATTTAATTCCTTTAGCTTTAGCAACAACTGTTTCGAAATTTCTTTCATCTGCTTGGCTTAATTGGCTCCCCAGTAAAGTAATATAATCTCCTTTCCCATAAAAATCTTCTAAAACAACTTTTGAAGGAATTAAAACATCTTTTAATTTAACATTATCAAACATGAATTCTTTAAATTCGATAACATCTGTTGTGTTTTGAGATTCAATAAATATTTTTAGAGGAAAACCAGAATAACTTTGCATGAACATTCGTCCATTTGATGAGGGAGATTCAAACTCAACTACCACAACATCAAATTTGCCATAAGTTGTTTCTTCAACAATTTTTGCTTTAGTTAATGAATTCAAATACTCTGTAGGAAATTTAATTTCAAAATATTCATAATCAATTTTATTTGCCATTAAATCTTTTTCACTACAAATATCTTCAGTACAATAAGTATAACAAGTTTCAGTTACTCTATCGCAAAAAACAACATCAAATTCAGAATTATTAATTCCTGCAAGATTTCTTGTTTCTGGAAGTACTACTTTAAAATCTCTTCCTGCAACAAAATACTTAAAACTATCTTGGTCGGAATTATCTTGAGAATAATTGAATGTTGTAGATTTTGCAGATTTCATTTTTATCAAAAGAGGAATTAGTGCATCATCTATTTCTGCAGTAGGATCTAATTGTAATAATTCTAATGCTTTTTGTTTAGGAGTCATAATCGGTCCTGGATTTGGTTCTGTACTTAAATTGGAATTAATACTTTCTCCAGAAACATTAATTTGCTCTACAACCATTGGTTTGCAAGCAACCACTGCAATAATTATGATAGCCACAAAAATTGCTAGCATTAATCCTTTAATTTCCACTCTTTTGTTTAATATCATGGTATTACTTCCAAGAAGAATTTGAGTTTATAAAGATTTTTAGTTTACACAGAATATGATTTAAAAATGGAGTGGTTAGTTTTAAAAAACTAATATTTGGGGAGTACAATAATTGTTGGAGTACAAAAAACTCAAATAATATAATTAAAAAAGAAAAAATTTTATTGTGGTGTTGGTTTTAGCTGTGTTCTTTTTTTTAGTAAGACACAAAAAAGGGTACTAATTCCAATTATGAATAAAGAGGACATCACAATCCAAATGGGGTTATCTATTAAGTTTCCATAAATGAAAAACGGAATCCCTACAATAAAAGCTACTAAAACACCCCAAAAAACTCCTCTTTCACTCAAGTTATTCCAATAAAGACTAAGTATGGTGGGAGTTGCAATGCATGCTGCGATTGTGTTAAATATCCACCATAAATGTTGAAGACCAAAACTTGGGATATATAACACGCCTAACGCGATTGATAAACCAACTACTGTAAATCCAATCATTGCTTTTCTTGCGGATTTAATTATTGTTGAATCAGTTAAACTGAATTTATTGTTTGATTGTTTTATGTCTGTAATCCACAATGAAGTTATTGCTGAAAGACCTGAATCAAGAGTTGAACTTAAACCTGCAAGTAACATAATTACAAATAATAATGTCGCCCAACTAGGAAGAAATGTTGCAACTGTTTGAACTCCAATCATTGATGCATCAATTCCTGCAGGTAGTTGGATTGCTAATTCGGGATTTGCAGCTAAAAATCCCAGTGTTGATAAAGCTAGGGGAACAATTCCAAATAGTATTGCTCCAAAAATAAATGCTTTTTTTAACTGATCTTTTTTTATTGCAAAACTTCTTTGCCAATATTGCTGATCTGATATTGCTCCTGCAAATAATCCTATTGCTGTAACAATTCCAAATGAAAATGCAATTCCTGGATTGAACATATCTCTTATGTTTGCTAGTCCTCCTAGGCCAAGATTTATTGCACTTGTTCCTCCTGCAAGACTCCAAACCCAGGGAAGTAGGGCTGCTCTAATTGTAAAAATTAATGTTAGTTGAATAAAATCAGTAATGATTGATGCTTTAAGACCTGACATTAATGTATACGACAAAGCAATTATTGCTAAAATGGGCATTGTAATTATTAAGGGTATTCCAGTTAACAACGATAATAATCCTCCGCCTGCAAAAAGTTGAACAGTTATTGCCATAATTTGATAAAAAAAGTAAGGGATCAAATACATTTTATGAACTCGTTCACTTTTTAATTTGTGTTTGATAAATTGGGGTAGGGTAAAACCTTTTGGTAATTTTTTTCTAATTTTTGGAGCTAGCAATGCAAACATAGCTAATGCGAGTATATTTGGAACTGTAAACCAAAAAACTCCTGCAATTCCTTTTTGATATGCTAATTGTACTGATACAAATAATGCGGGAGCCCAAATCCAAGAAGCTGCAATACTTGCACCTCCAATAAACCAGCCTACTTGTCTATTTGCAACAAGAAAACTTTCTTTTGTTTGTTTAGTTTTTAGTTTAGTGAAAAAATATGTAATTGCAATCATTCCTAGGCCAAATAATACCAGGAATAAATATCCGTTTTCTGGTGATATATAACTCATTTTTTTTACCTCTATGTTTTTTTTCTTTTTTTTTCTTTTTTTTTGTGATGTGTGTTGTGAGTATTTTTGTTAGTTTTTTTATTTAAACCACTGTTGAGTGGTTACTCTGTATTGTTGGTGGTTGAGAATGTATTTAAATATTGGCGGTGGTGATCGCCACCAAAATTCGAAATGTTTATAAATGAAGTTAGATGGAGTGGGTTTTATGTATGAAGAGCTATTGCGAGAATTGGGACTTAGCCCGAATGAATCCAGAGTTTATGAGGCACTTTTGCAACTAGGAGAATCCTCTGTACAAACAATTTCATTAAAATCTGGGGTTCATAGGAGGAATGTATATGATGCGCTTGCAAAACTTATAGGTAAAGGTCTATCTTCAGAACTTTTTGTAAAAGGAGAAAAACAATTCAAAGCATCAAATCCTCGCAGGTTGTTAGAACTAATTAAAGAAAAAGAAGAACGAATAAATGTAGTTTTGCCTGAAATGCAAGCAAAATATGATTTAGTGCAAGAAAAAGAAGAAGCATATTTTTATCGGGGAGTTGATGGATTCAAAAATTACTTACAAGATATTCTAAAAACTAAAGAAACAGTTTATTTTATTGGTGCTAAAGCGTTTTGGTTAGATCCTAGATTGAAACATTTTTTACCTAGATTTGAACGAGAACGAAAAAAAGCAGGAATAAAATTTAAACATTTATTTGATCATGAAGTTAAAACACAAAAACCAGAAATTTTGAAACTGGTAGGTAAGCCGTATAAGTTTTTACCAAAAAAATATTCAAGTCTAACTGCAGTTGATATATTTGGGGACTATGTTGTAACTTTTGTTGGTGTTGGCGTTGGCGTTGGACATTTACATGAAGAGCCATTACAGTTTGTACTCAAAAGCAAAAAACTTGCCGATGGATATCGAAAATTCTTTCAATTTATGTGGGATCATTGTGAAGAATAAGATAAAAAAGTAAAATGGATAAGTTAACTTGAGTTTTAAAAAATTTAAAAAAATAAAAAATTTAAGTTGTTTATTTTTTTGTGTTTAGATTTATCCTTTAACAACGCCTAAAGGAGTCATTCTTGCAACTTTTCTTGAAACATTTGCATTATGAACTGATTCAATTACTTGATCAATATCTTTGTATGCATCAGGTGCTTCTTCAGCTAAAACTTTTGGACTTGTAGATCTTGCAACAATTCCTCTTTTTAACAGACTAGCTTTAATGTCTTCACCTTTAAACGAATCAATTGCTTTATGTCTTGACATAAGTCTTCCTGCACCGTGGCAAGTTGAACCAAATGATTTAAACATTGATTCTTCAGTTCCACTCATAACATATGATGCAGTGCCCATACTTCCTGCGATTAAAACAGGAGTGTTTGGGAAACTTCTAGTAGCTCCTTTTCTATGAACATACAATTTACGTTTTTTTCCATCAACAGTGTGGTCTTCTAATTTGCAAATGTTATGTGCTAGAGCATAAACTGTGTGCATGTCCATACTTTCCCAATCTTTATTGAATATTTGTTCAAACGTTTCACGAACCCAATGAGTCATAACAAGACGATTAGCAAAAGCATAATTAACTGCGCATTGCATTGCTTTAAAATAATCTTGACCTTCGGAAGAATTTACTGGTGCGCAAACAAGTTGTTTGTCAGGTAGTTTAATGTTATATTTTTCTGCAGCTTTTCCATGAATTTTTAAATAATCTGATGCTACTTGATGACCAAATCCTCTACTTCCACAATGTAACATTATTGCGGCATTATCTTTTTCTAGTCCATATTTTTTTGCATGTTCATCACTAAAAATTTGATCAACTCGTTGAATTTCTAAAAAATGATTTCCAGCTCCTAGAGTTCCTAGCTGGGGTCGTCCTCTTTTTAATGCTAAATCGCTAACTTTTGTTGGATCAGCACCGCTCATTCTTCCTAGTTCTTCAGTATTTTTTTTATCTTTATCAATGCCGTATCCATTTTCGATACACCAATCGACACCGCCAAAAAGAACATCATTGAATTTTTCTGGAGCAACTCTTAGTCGTCCTTTGCTACCAACGCCGCAAGGAACATTTTCAAAAAGTTTTCCAATTAAAGGTCGAATTTTTGCTTTAACTTCGTCAGTGGTTAGATTAGTTCTAATAAGATTGATTCCGCAATTAATGTCAAATCCTGTACACCCGCAACTAATGACTCCTTCTTCTGAATCAAACGCACCTATTGCACCCATTGGGAGTCCATAACCTACGTGAGCATCAGGCATTGCACAAACTGGACCTACTACTCCTGGTAGCATTGCAACATTGGTTAATTGATTAATTGCATTTTCTTCAAGGCCATCTACAATAAATTGATTGCCAAAAATTTTTGCATCAACGAGCATTCCTTCGCGAGAAGTTTTTGGTAAAATCCATTCATTATCTGTTACTTTTTGTAACGTACTTTTCATATTAGTTATGTTATTGTTCATACTATTATTCATTAATATCACCTCAGGGATTTATTTACCTGAAAATTTAAGTGTTAAAAACTGAGAGGTATTTTTAAATTTTTGTGTTTATTATATTGATTAGTGGTTTTTAAGTCAGAAATTGGGGTGTGTTAAATTTGATTTATATAAGAAACCTTTAAATATTCTTTAAGGGTGATTAAATAAGTAATGACTAAAAAATATGGTACGGGATCTAAATATGGTGGTACTAGTAATAAAAAACCTGATTATTTGCGTGTTGTGAAAGGGGGCAAGGGTGATTGTGCCCTTCATGTTAAACCATTAACTGCGCAAGATTTGGGTGATAATTATCAGCGAGTTTTAAAGCGCGATGAAACTAAATCTCATGGTGCTTCAGATAAAAAAAAATCTGTGTGAAATAAAAATTTGTGTGAAATTTATTAAAATTTTATAAAATATTCATTAATTTAAAAAGAGTGTGAAAATTGAAGTTATTTAGAAAATCAAAACCAGTAACTGCTTTAATTGTGTATAAAAGTTATATTAGTTGTTTTTTGTTTAGAAGTAATTTTACTGAAGCAATAGATAAACAAGAATTTGTTTTAGATTCAAAAGATCTTCAAAGAAAAAAAAGAATTCTTGATTGCTTAGAATCAATTTATGATACTGCATTTAAATATCCTGTTGGACCTCATTTACTTAAAGAATATTATAAATCAATAACTGATTTTTTGGATCATATTTATTATGGTGAATACAATCAGGATAAGATTGGACATCAACCAAAACATGATTTTTATGCGCGTTTTTTGATGCCTAGTGAACAAAGATTTTATGACTGGTTAGATTCATTAATTAATCAAGATGTTTTTGTGACTGCAATGCAAGCAGAAAAATTTGAGGTGTTAGGTAAAACTGATGATGAGTTATTGAAAAGTTTTTTAAGCTATGATTTACATATTTTATCAGAATCTCCTGTTCAATATCCTGAAAGATTACTTAAAGTATTAGTTTCAGAAGGTAAATTTGTTTTTGGGGTGGACTCGTTACTTGATAAAGTTGAAATTTCGATTCTTCCCTTTGTTATATCTCAAGCAGAAAAATTTTTATCAAAACTGATGGATAAAAAATCAGAAGGTAAAATTTATTATGAAGAATTAGTCTCTTTTGGAAATCAACATGGAACTCAGTTAGTTGATATGGTTCCCCCATTAATAACTTTTCCTGCGAGTGCGAGGTTAACAAAGTCATTTATTTTACAAGTTCATGATTTTTTTAAAAATAGGATTCAAAAAGTAATAATTAAAGGGAGTAATTCTGCGGCATCTTGTTCGGGAAATGGTGAACTTAGTTATTATATTTTGGATGTTGGGCATCATAATTGGGAAGTTGAATGGTTTGAAAAAATAAAATTATATCAAAAAAAATATGTTGCAGGAGGTAAAAATGCTAAGTCGGCAATAATGATTCAAGCATGGGTTGCAGAACATGATGAATTACATCCTCGTGATAATTCTTTCCAACAACACTTAAGAATTGCGGCACATAAACACAATGTGGTGGGTGAGTCTGTTTGGGATGTTGGAATCAAATATGTAAATTATGTTCGTAGTTCTGGTTGGAAAAAATTTAAGTCAACAGATATGTCTGTTATTAGTGGTGCAAGAACTTTTAAGTCGGACATGGGGCATAAAAAAAATGAACTTGCAATACTTGGTCAATTTTTAAATTTAGTTTCTCCTATGGGAGGCCATGCGCTTGATTTTGTTTTTGGAAGACTCAAAGATGAAGCAGAACATAAAATATATTTGTTAGAGGCTAATCCTTCGCATGTTCGAGGAGATTTTAATGGGACTCATTATTATGCGGGATCAAAAGTTATTGAAGGATATGTCAAGTGGGCACTTGATCATTTTAAGGGAAATAAACGTGCGACTGGTAGATATACTAAAAAATTATTTAATGAATTGAGTTCGGATGCGAGAAAAGATTTTTTAAGGGGTGTATTTTCGTTATGGCATCTTACGCATGATTTGCTTTTAGATAAAATTCTTTTTTGTGATGAATCAGGACTTAGTTGGTTTAATTTAGAAAAAGCTCAAAAATTGGAATCATTGGCAGAGGAATCTGATCAAGTTTTAATTGATTCTGATGCCGCTTAACTTAATTGATTTTGATGTTGTTTAATTATTATGTTCTTTTTGCATAATCTAACCAAAATTTAATTCCTTGAAAATCATAATCTTCAAAATCTTTTGAATTACTTCTGGCACGTATTGTGCTTTTCGGAGTATTTCTTTCATATCCAATTGTTTCTAAAATCCATCTTCCAAGTTCTAAATCTGATTTTGTTGGGTGATCTCTAACTAATTGCGTTGCTAATTCTTGCGTTCTTTTAATTGTTTTTTGAGTAGTATCTAACCATTCATATCCTCTTTGGTTTCCTAATACTTGTCCATGTCCTGTAACTAATATGTCAAAATCTACTGATTTTAAAAGACTTAATGATGCTAAGTATAAGTCTCCATCATAATAAAATGGTAGAGGTGTTACAAAATCTGTTTTTGCATATGACTCTCCTTGAGGTTGAGCTAAATCTCCACAAAATAAAATTTTAGGCTGAGGAAAATAAATTGAAATGTCATCTCCTTGTTTGGAATGTCCGGGTGTTACGAAAATAGTTTCTTCAATTCCATCAATTACTTGTTTTACTTTGCCAGGATTTATATCTATTACTTGGTCTGCAAATTTTTTGAATGGAGAGTGAGGTCCTACTATTAATTCTAAATCTGGTGTTTGTCTAAGATATACTTGAAGATTCGCACAATGATCTTGATGGTTGTGAGATAAAATAACTCTTGTTATGGGTTTATCTTTGTGCCTAGCAAGCGCATATGTTTCATGTACGGATGTATCTGTTCTTGTTGAACCAACTGCATCCCATCCTGGATCAATAACTGTTAGTCCTGTTGTTCCTTCAATTATTAGTGATGTGCCTGTTTGGAAGAAGTTATTTGCTAGTTGTCGCATAGTGGTTATTTAAACTAATTATTTATTTATAAATGTTGTGTTTTTTGTTACTTTGGAGTCGTTATTCTTTTGGTGGTTTTTTGCGTTTTTATTTATAAATGGAGTCACACTTATATTCTTTACAACCTAAATATTTATATATTAGAACGATACATTACTATGTAGAGACAACAGATAACAATCATTGACTTTTTTATCTTCGAGGTTAGATTTCTAAACCCCCCCCTAAAACCTGCCTTGAAGTTAATAATTATGGAAAAATGGTTGTTACCCGTAACTCGATTTTTTTTCTTTATATTTTTTTTCTTATTTATTATAAATTTTAGCTTAGTATTTCTGATTAAATGTTTTTATTTTATGTACCAAAACTATAAAATAGATTGAACTTTTTTATCTTTTTGATTCGTATGAATGTGCAATGTTTGAAATGTAAGGGTAGAAATTTTTGTAATCGTCCAGTTTGTCCTATTAGAACAAAACTTAATAGTCAAAAAAAGGTTAATATTTCTGCAAAACAAGATTTTTTTGGAGAATCTCCAAATGTTTTTGTTGGTAAATTTGGATATCCTAAAGTTAATGTTGGTTTTTTAAGCGTTGAACAATATGAAGATCATGATGCACCTCTTAAATGGAGTTTGGAAAATAAACAAATTAATGAAATAATAGATTTGAGAACTTCTCTTATAAACAGTCAGTTTAAAGCAAATATTAAAGGATTTGATGATCGTTTAGTTGAAATATCGCAAGAAGTTTCGCTAGCATCAAAACCTGTTGATGTTGAAATTAATTTAAACAAAAAACCTTCATTTGATTTGAACTTTAATCAGGATACTATGCCTCATGGGCCTAACGTAAAAATAAATAAAATAAAAATAACTGAAAATACTAAAATACCTTTGGCAGTTGATAAATTAGTTAATGATTGTGTTAGTGCAACTGATGCAGTTAGTTTATTATATAAAAAAAATTTTGATGAACATTACTTAACAAAAATATTAAGTGTGGGAAATTTAGGTTTTGATAAAAATAAAAAATTAGTTCCGACGAGATGGTCCATTACTGCTGTTGATGATATAATTGGAAAAAAATTAATTAGTGAAATTAAAGATAATTCTCAAATGGGATATTTTGCTTGGTTTGGAGGTTATTTAGGTAATTATTATTTGGTTTTATCCTTTCCTGATGTTTGGCGATATGAACTTTTTGAAATGTTGGCAAATCAACCTCAAGTTGTGGGAGTGGGTGCTAATTTATCTTTTGCAACTGATTATGAAGATCATGGTGGCCGGCGAGAATATGCTCATTCAACTGCGGGGGGATATTATGCTGCGCGAATCGCAATTTTAGAAAAATTAAAATTATTAAAAAAACAAGGAAGTATTCTTTGTTTAAGATTTATTACTGATGAATATTGGGCACCTTTAGGAGTTTGGGTTTGTAGAAATGCCACTAGGAAATCACTTAACTCTTTTGGCGGAGGGGGACTTGAATTTGGAAGTCGAGAATTATTGATTGATTATGCAATTAAACTTGCTAGAAAAAAATTTAGTTTTAATTTAGAACCTATTTTGCGACAAAGTAAATTGTTAAATGAGGTTAAACTTCAAAAGAAATTATTTGAGTTTTAGAATTTAACAAAATTATTTTCTTATTATTACTTTTTTTAAAAATAAATTTTATGATGTGTTAATCTAGAATATGTATGATAAAAATAAATTGAAAAATAAAAAATTTAATTTTTTAAGTTTGGTTTTATTTGAAAACCCACTTAAGTCCTGCTAAAACGAATACTACGCTCCACCAACTTGGTTTAAACCATGAAACTAAACCATAATCTTTAGCCAAGAATAAAAGTCCTAATACCAGAATAAGGATTCCCCATCCGAAGCAATGACATTTACAGTCTTTTTTTGTTTCACATACTTCAGGTTTATGTGTCTTATGCAATTTGGTTGCAGTTTTTTTTGTTACACGTCTTTTAGTAGCCATTAAATCACCTCTATTGAATAAAATATCTTAATTTAAGCTAATATGAGTAATATTTGGTGTTTTTATATATAAATCTTTTTAAAAATAAGATAAAAAACGATTTTAAAATTATTTTTAATTAATTATTCTTTTTTTGATTCAGTTGAATTTTCTTTAATTTTTTCTTTAAATTCTTTTAATTCTTTTAAAAATCTTTGAATAGTATTTGTGATAACATCAGGTTGAGTATTAATTATTGTTCCTGCTTCTTTTAGGATGTCATGGTGCTCTCCATTAAATTCAACAGTTGATTCTAAATTAAGTTTTAATAATTCATCTGTAGAAAAAGATTTTTTTTTCTTAACTGCTTTTCGAGCTTTTTTCCATTTACTAAAAATTTCTTCTACTCGTCCCGGAATTTGATTTGGTGATACGTTTAAAATCTTTGCAATGCTACTTATTTGGTCATCAACATTTGCTTCAACATTTAGTGCGGCACTTCCTACTGCAAATTCAATTCTTACAATTCCATCTTGAACTTTAGTTGATCTTAAAATTTTGATTTTTTCAACTTCACCTGTACGATCAAGATGAGTTCCACCACAAGCTTCAACATCCAAACCTGGAATTTCAACAATTCTAATTTCTCTTCCTGGAACTGCACCTCCTTGGTAAAGTCTAAACCCATATTCTGCTTCTGCAAGATTTCTTGGCATAAATTTTTTGTAAACTGGGAGATTTTCATGAATTATATCATTTGCTTTTTCTTCAATTAATTCAAGTTGGTTTTTAGTTAAACTTTCATAATGGGTTATATCCAATCTTGCTTTAGTTGTAGATTTTGCAGCGCCTGCTTGCCAAATATGATTTCCAAGAATGCGTTTACAAACACCATTAATTATGTGTGTTGCAGTGTGGTGTTGAGTTAAGATTTTTCTACGATCAAAATCAATTTTACAATCAACAATATCTCCTTTTTTAAGATCATTGTTTGCGTTTTTATCTTGAGACTCAATTAAATGCAAAATAAATTGTCCTTGTTTTGATGCACCCTGAACAGGTATGTTATTTATTGAACCGAAATCACATAATTGTCCTCCTGATGTTGGATAAAAATAAGTCTCGTCAAGAATAAAGTATGTTTTTGGATTCTGA
This sequence comes from Candidatus Woesearchaeota archaeon, assembly GCA_018675335.1. NCBI lineage: Archaea > Nanobdellati > Candidatus Woesearchaeota > Candidatus Woesearchaeota archaeon. The sequence goes on along the minus strand of JABGYH010000001.1, from coordinate 30,146 downwards.
GTTGGAGTCTCTTTTGATGCAACTTCAATTTTTTGTAAAATTTTTGCACTAAATTCTGTTAATTTATAATTATCAAAATACTTTGCAGTAGTAGGTTCTGTATCTTTTGAAATATTGATTGCAAATTCTTTTTTAGTTGCAGTTTTTTGTTCTTTTTTTTCATGAATTAATGCAACTTGAGTATAAAAATCATCAGGGATTGTTATTATTTTTTTTAATTCAGCTGCTTCTTTTTTAATCGTTTCAGGAGAAATTCCCTGAGAATCATAAAGTTCAATTAAATCTTTTGTGGTGACATCTTTTTCTGTAATTAATCTTTTAACAACTCCTTTTGCTTTTTCTTTAGATGTTTTATACTTTTCAGTTTCAACAATGATTATTTGTTCTACTTGTTTGATATTATCTAAGAGTTCGGGAAATAATTCTTTTAATTCTTCTGCATGCCATTTACATACTTGTTTAAAATCAATATCCCATTCAAATTGATCGATAAATGATAATGCTCGTCTAAGAATTACTCTTAAATTATATCCCCCTCCGACATTAGAAGGGAGTCCGCCATCCACAATTGCAAAAAGTAATGCTCTTGCATGTTCTGTGATAGAATAAATCGCAGTCATTGGTAAAATTTTCTTTTTTAATTCATTTCCGCTATTAATATTAACTTTTTTTGCGACATCTGCCCATGCTTGTTTCATATCTTCCACTTCATCAACATTTAATAGTGCTGAATGTAGTGAAAATTTTGAAAATAATTCGCTATCATATTCAATATTTGTTTGTGATTTAATTTTTTCTAATACTTTTGGAAATGTAGCTTCAAAAATATTTGGAACTCCTTGAGAAAACCAAGCAACACGTTCCATTCCAAGGCCCATATCTAACACTTTGATATCTAATTCTTTTGTGCTGCCATCAGGTAATTGTTCAAACATCATATAGACTTGATTGAATAATTCAATACCTCTAGAAAAAAATTCCATGCAAGGACCGAAATTTCCGCCACCTGCCCAACTATCTTCGTGTAGGGTTAATTCACTTTTATCAAGTCCTACTCCGTCTATGAGGAATGAATAAATATGTTTGAATACTTGATTTTGATTCCAGTCTTTTGGTTCAACAAACATGTGTTGTCCAATCATTATAAATCCTGTGAGGTGAGATCCGGTAATTCCTACATTATCTACATCTCCAAATCTTAAACAAAATTGAGGAATTATTAATTTTCTTGCAGGAGGCTCTACTTCACCACTAATAACAAAAGGTTGGAATGCTGCAATTGAAGCATTAGTAAATTCAGTTGTTGGATTCCATCTAGCAATTACGGGATATCTCGCTACTGATTTGTAATTCAACTTAACGAACATTTTTTCAAATAATTTCCAGGTTTCAATATAAGATAAAGAATTTTTTGCAGGAGTTCCAGTAACTATTTTTATTCCCCCTTGACAAACGGGATCTCCACATATTATTTGATCTTGATTTGTCGTCCAGAAAAAAGTTTTACAAGTACATTGTTTGCGGATAAATCCTTCTGCTTTTAATGTTTCGGTAGCATAATATTTATCGGGCGCTAAACTAGCTTTAATTTTAAAATCTTTTTTCAATTCTTTATCTGTTTTAATCATTTTTTTTCACTCTAATATTAATAATTGTTTAATTGGTATTATTTATTCTTCGGTTGAAGTTTCACTTGATTTTTTTTCTTTATATTTTGTAGCACAAGCATCAGAACAACACCAAATTTTTTCACCATTGAGTTCTTCTTCAATTACTGTATCTAAATTATTAATTATGGTTCCACAATTAGCGCATTTTCCAAGATGGCCTCCTTCATTTGCACCTTCTGAAAATCCTTGTTCCCAAGTTTGTATTTCATCATCTTCTCTTAATTTTTCAAGGCCTTCGTTGTCATAAACATCTGCTTCACGCTTTCCCGTGTCCATTTCTTGTTCAATTTCTTCTTTGTTTAATTCGTTTTGAGCCATTTGATCACCTTTTTTAATTAAATTTATTTTGATTAATATTTTGTATTTTTAAAACAGCTAATTCTTTATATATATTACTTTTATTGGCTTTTTGAGTGGTTAGTTGAGAATTAATTTTGGAAGTGTGACTAACTAGTTTTTTTTAAGATTTTTTTTTATTTTTGTTGCAAAATTGTGCGCTTGATGTAATGGTTCTGGCAATTTATGTTTTTGAATTATTTTTTTAATTATTTCAATTGATGTTTTTAGACTAATTTTATGTCCTGGACTAACAAATATTGGATTTGCATGTTCTTTTGTTATGATTTTTTTTGCGCGAGCTTCTTTTTCAATATAAACTGAATTATCTAAAATTTCTCCGCAAGTTACTGTTTTTGAAATTCCTATTGTTGGAGTGTCAATTAAAATGCCTATATGGGATGCAAGACCAATTCTTCTTGGATGAAGAATTCCATTGCCTTCAAGAAGTAATAAATCTGGTTTTTGTTTTAATTTATTAAATGTTTCAACAATAATTGGAGCTTCACGATATGCTCTATAATTTGGGAGATAGGGAGTATTAGTTTCCATTATAGAATATTGTTTTTCAATAATTTTTAAAGTTTTTATATCCATTAAAACAATAGCTGAAATAATTTTTTCTCCAAAATGGGCTTGATTAATTCCTGCCACTAATTTGATTTTTTCAAAAGTGTCTTGAACAATTACTTTTTGGGCAAGTTTTTCTTGTTCTTTTTTTAATTCTCTTTTTTTTAACATTTTTTTCTTTTTTAGTTTCTTGTTATTTTTATTTGTGGTTTGTTTTTGTTGTTAAAGTGGGAGATAATTAAGTTTATGTGAATGATCAAATTTAAAATATTTAAAGTCGCGTATTTTTCCTTTAAATTGAATTTTTAATTTTTTAATTAGATTTGAAAATTGTTTAAAGTTGCTAATTTCTAGGCTGAATTCAAAATCTGATCCGTCGCTAATTGCTTGAGTTATTGAAACGATTGAATTTTGTTGTTGTAAAAATGTTATTAAACTTGATGTAATTGATGTATCTTCTAGTTCTAAATCTATGTGGTATTTTTCATATCCTAATAGGTTTAAATTAAGGTTTGCGCGGTAGCCTAGAATAATTTCTTTTTTTATCAATTGTCTTATGCGATAAATTATGCCCATGCTTCCAAGTTTTGTTATTTTTGAAAGTGTTTCAATTGGAACTCTGGCATTTTCTGTTAGTTCTTTAATAATTATCAAATCAGTTTTATCAATTTCGATAGGTTCATTTCTTCCAGTTTTCCATAAAAAATCATCTTTAACTTTTGAGGGCACTAAATAATTTTTTTTGAAATATATTTGGTGAGCAATTGTGCTTGTGTGGTATTTTTTAATGATTGGCCTAAATAAATTAATGAATTTAGTCCATTCTTCCCAGAATTCATTTACTGATTTCACATAAATTTTGGCAGTTAAATCCCATGTTCCTGTAGTTGTAAAAACTGAACCTGCTTTTTTATTTTTTGTTAGATATTGTATAAGTTCTTTTTCTTTTTCTAAATCAAATTCGTAAAAATCAAGGTATATTCTGAATATGAGATAACCTAATTTGGAATAATCAAATAATGTTTTATATCCGGTTATTATTTCTAGTTCTTCTAATTTTTTAATTCTGTAGTTTACTATGTTTTTGTTTAAACGAGTATTTTTTGCTATTTGGGTGTTACTTTGTCTGGCGTTTAAGTCTAGTTCACGTAGAATTTTTTTGTCTTTGAGTGTGATTTTTGTTAGATCGTCCATTTTACCTGTTTTGAGTGTTTTTTATTTATAAATGTTTTCTTAAAATTCATTTTTTTTCTTGTTTTTTTCTTATTTTGGTTGATTTTTTAATTAATATATGTTAATATTTTAGTTCTTCTGTTGTTTAATTTTCTACAACAACTAATTATATATTAGTTAGTTCTTCTAAGTAGTAACAGGAGGTGACTGAAATTGGGTTTAACAAAAGATCTTGGAACTACTGCTTGCGAACTTATCGCGGCAATTAATAAAATACAATATGGTGGAAAAACAAATTTGGTAAATTGTGCGGGCGAAACACTGCATCTTGATGTAAAAAGAAAAATAACTAAAATAAATTTAACTGGGATGGATTAAAAGTTTAATGAATAATCTGACTTGTTAATATTAATATAATGTGTATTGTTGAATTGTGTTGTGTGATTATTTGGTTTTATTTTTTTAGTAATTTTTTTATGTTATTTTTATTTTACTTTTTCTTATCTGCGTGTTGCCACATAAATTCAAAATAATGGCGATATGCTTTTGCTGCTGCAGAATTTTCAATAATTATTCCTTCAGGTTCATCAGTCCAAATAATTAAAGCAATTTTATCACCATAAATGTTTGTTACGACTGGAGATTCTACTGATTTTGGAACATATCTCGTTTGGCGAGCGTGAGAAGTTGGCTCTGCACGATCAACCCGCACAATTTCTCTAACAGATAATTTTTTTTCTTTAAGTTGCCTTACAAATTGGCCGTGATAAACGGGCATTTTATCTTCTAATTGATTTTCATTACCAAATACCAAATTTTCTTTTTCATCTGATAATATGTCTTGGAGAATCGTTCTTACTCCTTTAAATCCTTTAAATAATCTTACTTGTCCTGTTATTTTATTTGCTTTGTATCTTGCTACTAAATCGGGGAGGATGTCTTTTACATCATCTTCTTGTTGTTTTAGATATTCAATTAATCTTTTTGGATTTGCGGATTGAAACCATTTTATTTTTCCTATTGAAACATAGCTAACAAGACCTTTTTCTATTAAGTGTTTAAGAGAATTATAGCAGCTGCTTCTATCTATTTTGGATATTTTAGCAATAGTTCCTGCTTTGCATGATCCGTGATCATTAAGTGCGAGATAAACTTTAATTTCATTTGGGCTAAATCCCATATTTTCAAGAACGATTTGGATTTTTGTCATTTTATTGCCTCTTAATTTGTTTTGTTTTAGGTTTTCTTTGATGTTTAAATAACTTTGTGTTGTTTTATGTTCTACAACAAATGTTTAAATTTTTGCTACTTTATAATAATATAAAATGAATGAAATAAACCAAAAACAACTTGATAAAGTAAGTGAGATGAAGCAAATGCAAGGCTTAATTAGATCTAAGCATCCTGAATGGGGGCAAGAAAAAGTAAGATTTGTGGCTTTGAGAATGTTGTGTGAACTGCCTCGAAGATAATCTAACAAATTGGAGGAGTAACTAAAATGGGCGAAGATAATGAATATATGAAAACTTTGTTGGAGGCAAGACAACAACGTTTAGAATTTTTGTTGTTGAATGTTGGGCAAATCATTCCGACAGAAGAAGAGTTGAGAACTGAACTTGGGGTGTGCAGGGAAGTTTATTTTAGGTTGTATGGTGGTGAAAATCAAGCCGTGCAATCTCTTGGTGAGTGGCGTGGTTGTTGTTATGAGGGTGAGTTAAAAGAATTTTATGATTAATTTGTTGTAGATTGGTTAGCTTTGATTGTTATTGTTGTTATTTTTTTTTATTGCTAGTTTTTTTGTAATCAAAAACAGAAATTCCTAATTTTTTTAAATTTTTACAAAGGCATTGGAGTGGGAGGCCAATCACATTTGATGGGCAGCCTTCAATTTTTTCAATAAAAATTGCACCTATTCCTTGGATTGCGATGGATCCTGCTTTATCTAGGGGTTCTTTTGTTTTGATATATTCCTTTATTTCTGATTCTTCAATTTTTCTAAATTTGATTTTTGTTAATTCGTAGTCGAGAATTTTTTTATTGTTAAGTGTATCAAATATTGCTAATCCTGAATAAACGTTTAAAGTGTTTTTGGAGAGAAGTTTTAATGTTTTGAATGCTTCTTTTTTGTTTTTTGGTTTGCCAATTCTTTTATTTTTGAGTACGAGAAATGTGTCTGCGCCAATAACAATTCCAGTTTTTAAATTTTTTGCAACGTCATAAGCTTTACCTTCTGCTAAAACCATTGCTAATTTGTGGTGGGACATTTTAAGAGTCATATCTTCTTCATATTTGCTTGGTTTTATATCAAAATTAATGTTGATTTGTTGCAGGAGTCCTTTTCTTCTGGGTGATGTGGATGCAAGAATTATTTTTTGTTTCATTTTGTTTTTCCTTTTTTTTTTAAATTTTTATTGTTTTTATTTTTGAGTTTATTTATTGGTTATTTTTGAAGTATATTAATTTTTGTTTTTATTTTCTTACTTTGATAGATATTTTTGGGGTAACTTTTATATCTCTTTGGTGTGTTAATTATGTTAGTGTGTTGAAGTGAAATAAAGCAAGATTTTGCTTTCAAAAAGGTGAAACTAGTTTGTAATTAGTTAGAGTGAGTGTCGTTTTTCTTTTTTTAGTTAGAGCGAGGTTCACGGTTAGTTACGAACGAGTTAGTGTGTATTTAACACTTTATTTGTTGTTTAAACTTGAGTTTATCGAGTTTGAATGAAAATTGGGGTGAATATGTGTTGTTGGAGGACAAAAATGAAAGAAAGAATTGAAACCAAGTATGGGTTTAAGCAGGAGGGGGCTAGTAAATATGTTGTTGTAGCACCTCATGGTGCGGGAGATGATTTGCAAACTGATAAGTTGGTAGAAAAAATTGCAGAATTATTGGGTGCATCATTAGTTGTTAATAATAAAATTAGAAGAAGTCAGTCTGATTTTAATGATATTGCTGCTGCTAGAATGGGTGGACTTAAACATGAGTTTTATTCAGATATTTCTGAATTGGCAATGGGTGCGAGAATTCATTCGAAAGGAGAACATGATGGTGAGCAGCATGCATTGGTGATTTACATTCATGGTGTTTCGGATGATGGGCGCATTGGAATTGATTTAGGTATTGGGGCGAAATATAATTCTGCAACAAAAACTTATGTTGGTCCAAAAAAACATCCCAAGGGCAAATCAAATACAGGTGTTGTTAGAACAAACACTAAACTTGCAAGAAATATGAGGTTAAGTTTGGATGAAAAATTAAAAAATGACAAAGGACTAAGAACTTGGATTGGTAAAAAATATCCTGCCTGGAGTAAAAATAATGGGATTCAATATCACAAAGGAACTCCTGATCATTCGATGCAAATAGAAATTTGTAGAGAACTTAGAAGATCTGATAATTTAGATTATGTTGCACAACTAATTGTGGAGTCAGTTGAAGGGGCATATAAAAAATTATAATTTTTTTTATTTTATGTTTTTTGTTTAGGCTGGAGTGGGTTAATTATTTTTTTATCATATTTTTTTTAAGAATAAGTTTGTTAGTTAAACGACCAAATTTCATCACCTACATGGTGAATATTTTTAATTAATTTTCCTTTTTCTTTTTTTTCTAAATCTTCTGAACTAAGAGTTGGAATTCCTATTGCTAAAGGTTTTTTGTGAGTTTCGTCAATAATTACTATTGGTTGGTTTTTTTCAAAAAGTTCCATTTCTTTGATTCCTGGTCGCATAACGTCTGCGCCATTAATAATAAATTTAACTGCAGGCATATCGATGACTACTTTTGGAAGAAAATTATCTTCTATGAGCAATTTTAAAGTTGGAATTAATATTTCTTGGTAGTAAAAAAATATGGGTTTGTGGTTGCAGGTTATAATATAATCTTCTACGAGTTCTAATCTATCTTTTTTTGATATTAATCCTTCTATTTTGAATTTTTCTGTTAGTGTTTTAATTATTTTTTTCACTTCTTTGTTATTTATTTGTTTTCGTTTCATTTTTTTTATGTTGTTTATTGATTTTTTTTATTATTTTTTTTGTTTATTTATTGTGTTTTTTTTAGTGTGTGATTATTTTTTTATAGTAATTTCTAGTCCTGGGCCTATATTTAATGTTTTTGAAAAATAAGCTGGATTTTGTTTTACATAATTAATATATTCTTCTACTTTTTTTGAATGTGAGATTACATTATCGGCGAGGATTATGCATTTTTTTGATAAAAGGTTATTTGACTCTAGTAATTTGATATATTCTATATACTGGCGTTTCATTGCGTCAATGAAAATAAGATTGAATTGTAAATTTGGATTAATTTTTTCTTTTAATTTTGGAATAGTTTCAAGGGCATTTCCTATAATTAAAGTTATATTTGTAGATTCTGATTTGGCAATGTTTTTTTCTGCAATTGGCGCCCAATCGGGTCTTTTTTCGAGGGTTATTATTTGGGGTGGGGGATTTAATTTGTGGGCTGTTAAATTCATTTGAAGTGAGGAGAATCCATTGGACGTTCCTATTTCTAAAATATTTTGAGGTTTTATTGTATTAATAATTATTTGAAGAAAATTTGATGTTTCTGAACTAATGTTCCAAAATTCCTCTTTAGTTTGATTTAATTCCTCGAGAATTTTTTGGGTAATTTGTTCATTCATTTTTTTTTTATTGGTTTTTTAATTTAGTTTATTTTTGTTATAGTTTATTATGGGGTGATAAAAAAAAGAAATAAATTAAAATTTAAGAATTGTAGTTTTAACAATGCTTGCTTTTTTTGTTTTCATAAATTGATTCACTTCTGAAAAAACTTGCATTAAACCTTCTTCTACTGCTTCTAAATTTCTTAGGTTGGTTAGTGTTTTTTCTGGTGCTGTTTTTTGAGCAATGAAATAAGTTCGTTCGTTATATCTGGTTTCCGCAAATAATTTCATTTTTGAAATAAACTTTTTAGTCATTTTTTCAGGTTTATCTAATCTAATTCTTTTTTCAAATTCCATGTTTTTTCCATTTGCGTTAAGTATGACTAGAAAATGAACATATCCTGTGTCAAAATTTACCAGGGATTCTCCTTCTTTAATTCGTCTTTCAATCAATTTAATTTTTAGATTGAGAAGTTCTTCGTTGTCGCTTTTTGAAGAAATGGGTTTTTTAGATTTTTTGGCTGCCATGAAGTGTATTATGACTTAATTAGTATAAAAACTTATTGAAAATTTGAGTGATTGGAATTTTTTTTGGGTTTTATTTTGTGTTAAGAAGTGGAATAAATAAAAAAGGAGGCTTCCCGGAGCAAAAGTTGTTGGGGGTGGGTGAAGAATTTAGATTCGAGAAGCCTCTTTTTTAATGTGATAATTATTTTCTCGATTTTTGTTGTGTTTGGTATGTATTTGATTATTTTGTTATTTTTTTGTTTGTATTTGCGAGTATTATTCTAATTTTTTTGGGGTGATTTCTTTTTGCCATAGTAGGCTTATTTTTTTTAATGAATCGCAAAATTGGTTGGATATTAAATATTTTTTTTTATACATGTCGTAATCAATTAAGCCCATTGCTTTCATGGGAGTTAATATTCGGTCATAAAATTGTCTTTTATTGTATGATATTCTAATTTTTTTCTTTCTGCTTATTGGCCCTACTGGTTCATCAATTTCAACGTAAGTCCCATCATGCATTCGATTTGCAAAAAGGGACATCTCTGTTTTTCCTAGCACTCCGTTATTTTCTTTAAATTCATCTATTAACATTCGAGCTACAATTTTCTGCTGCTCTGTTGCAAACACTATTTCAAATATGTCCTCAGGTAGATGAAATTGATCAAATAAAAGTACCATTCGTTATACAAAGCACAATTAATATATAAATGTTATGTTTTTTACTACTGGTATGGTTATTGCCACACTAAGAATTTGGTTTAGATTTTAGTTTATCAGTAAATTTGGGTTGAATTTTTTTTTTTTTTTTTTTTTTTTTGAGAATATTTTGATTTTAGGACTAATAAATATTTATGGACTTTATTGGTGATTTTTACTGATTATTTATTTTTGATTGAAGAAATCTTTAATTGGAGGTTCAAAGTCTCTAGTAACTTGAATATTCCAATCCCGGGGAAAATGTTTTGCATAATTGCTCCAAACATATCTTGCATCTAAAAATACTACTAATCCTCTATCAGTTCCTGAACGAATACATCTTCCAGCACTTTGTAAACATTTAGAAAATGCAGGTGCTACATATCCATAATCCCATCCTTGTCCAAATTTTTGATCATAATAATCAATTAATTTTTTTGTTTCAATATCTGGTTGTCCAAGAGGAAGACCAACTACTATAACGCACTTAAGATAATCTCCGGGTAAATCAATACCTTCACTAAAACTTCCACTCATAACTCCTAAAAGAACTGCGCCAATATTTTTGTAATCTTTAAATCTTTCTAAAAGATCGCTTTTATCTTCTTTAGTCATAGAACTATCTTCGAGAAATGTTGTTTTTTTAGAAATTTTATTGAATGTTTTGTAAACTGAATTTCTTAAACTATAACTTGGGAAAAAAATTGCACAATTTCCTTTAACTAAATTAGTTATGTCTGCACAAATCTCACCCATTCTTTCGAACTGCGCTTCACTTCTCATGCTAAACTTTGTTGTGGTTTCAGGAATGATCATATTTAATCGATTATCCTCGGGGAATGGAGATGGATAGCTTTCTTCGAAACTTTCTTTTGGGAATCCGAGAATATTTTTAAACATAGAAGTTGGATTTAGAGTTCCTGACATTAAAATAACTGAATGTGCATTTTCAATAACTTCTCTTGAAACAAGACTTGGATCAAGACACCTATATGAAAGGGAAATTAATGATTCATTTTTAAAAAATTTGTGGGATGCAATACGAACAAAACCTTCATCTTCTCCTCTCCAAGCATCAATAAATTTTGCCACTGTTCCAATAGAACTTCTTTTTTCTTTTTCTCGAACTAATTCTGCTGTTGATTCAAAATCTTCAATTAATGTTTCATAATTTTCTATTTCTCCACTTTCAGAATTTAATGAGGATAATAAGGAGATGAAATCATTTTTAGGAACTAATTTTTCGGATGAGTGAAGTTTTTCAGATACGTTGAGTAGTGCTTCTTGTACTTTTACTAAGCGCCTAACTGTGTCTGAGTATTCAATTTTTCTAGCTTCTTTAATTGATCTTTTAATAACTACGTTGGATATTTGTGAAGTTAATAAACTTCTAATTCTATCGGGAAGGTTATGTGCTTCATCAACAATAATTATGCAATCTTCTAGGGATATCTGAGCTCTTGCAAAAAATAAATCTCTTACTTTTGGATTAAAAATATAATAATAATCTGAAACTATTACTGATGCATCTTTGGCCATTATTGCTGCAAGTTCATAAGGGCACAGTTCATTATCTTTGCAAAATTCTTTGAAATCTTCAACATGTAAGGGTGATCTTTGTTTAAGTTCATTAAGAACTACTGTTGCTTCGGGAGTTAATTTATTATTTTTTTTAGTTTTAAGATAAAATTCGCATTTATTTTCTTCTCGTTGTTTTTTGCAGTATTCTGAAAATTCATTTGAATATAAGTTTTCAATACCATCAACAGAACACATGTGTTTTTTACCAATCATGTCTACTGATACAAAGGGAATATTGAATTTATTTTTTATTGCGCGTAAAGTATCGATTGCAATTGTGTGTTGGGTATGTCTTGATGTCAAAAAAAATATTTTTTTATTATTATCTAGAGCATATTTTAATGCGGGAGCAATTGCTGCTGCACTTTTACCAAGACCTGTTGGTGCATGCGCGATAAGATTATTTCCTGTATTAATTGTTTCACTAATCTTTTCAAGAAGTTCAATTTGGATTTCTCTTACTTGATCGAATGGAAAAAGAAATTTTTCACCTAAATCTTCATTATTATTTGTCATTGTGGTTGGTTGGTTAAGAGATGTTTTAAATAAGTTGTGGAAAGCTTCTAGGAAAGTTTAGGCAGCTGATTTGTGAGTTATTTTTAATGTGTTTTTGGTCTGCGTTTGTGTTAAAGTATTGAACGCAGAATTTTATTAATTTCACAAAACGATCCATCATTAAGAATTATTAAATCAAACTGAGCTTTAAATAAATCAAGTTGTTCTTCTACTTTATCATTTAAAAAACCAATTTTTAATACTAAATTAGAATCAAATCCTTCGGTCATTTTTAAATCACCTAAAGAATCTCCAAGAAGAATAACATTTTTTCTATTTTTTACATCTTTGAAATGGGGTGATTTGGAAACTTGAGCTTCATTTTTATTGAATGTGTGGATTAATGGTTTTGTGTGATCGATCGCTTTTCCCCCATCATCAAAAATAAGAAAATTAGATATTAAATGAATATTGTTTGTAAAAAGATTTTTTGATTTGAAAAATTCTTTAATTAAATTTCCAAATCCTGCTGAAAGAATTAAACAAGGAATATCTTCTTTTATGAGTATTGAGAAAAATTGGTCACAGTTATCTCTTAGTTGAATTAAATTCTTTTCAATTACATCGTTAATGATTGCTAAACTCATGTTACATTCTTCCATTAAAGCGTAATGTTTGTCCCACCATTCTTCCATTTTTTTATTTTTAATATTTTGATCTAGGGTTGGATCTATTTCAATAGGATAATAAATATTAACTAAATCAGTTGCTCTTTTAGTATAATTGTTAGTTAAATAATTTCCATCTCTTATGTGTGCATAAGAACTTTTATTTTTTTTTCCATTTGCAGTAAATTTGGTTAGAGTTTTATCAAAATCTGCGATTATGTGTAAGTGATTTTTACCTTTAGATTTGAGAATTTTAATTTTTTTTTCAAATTCATCTGGATTTGGGATTAATATGTTTGAAGAATTATTTTCGTCCATGCTTGGTCAGGACTGGAGATGATTTATATAATTTTACAAAAAATGATTCGCTTTTTTAAGTGACAAATATTGGTGGCAGGAGTCGTCTGTTACTTAAGTAAATATTTTTAGTTAGGTTATAGAAAGATATATAAATAAGCTTCAATACCTTATTTTGTAATAATTATAACCAAATCTCTATATTGGAGATTCATAATAATTGAGTTGCAATTATTAAAAAAAGAGTGTTGATAAACAAAACTTGTATTTTTGGGGGAGTTTAAATGGATGATTTAAGAGGTAGTTTAAAAACTAAAAAAGACGTGATATTTAATGTATTTTTTAGAGAAAAACCTGCATCATTATTGGTTACTCTTAATAATGCTAAGAAGGATATTTATGCTTCAAATTTGGCAAAACAAATAGATTGTACATATTCTCATGTTGTGAAAATATTACAACAAATGGAAGATGCAGAGCTTATAGAATTTGATAAACAGGGACGTTTAAAACTTTTAACTTTAACTAAGAAAGGAAAAGAAGTTGCTGAACATATCGATAAAATTAAAACTTTGATATAAATAATTTTTTTTTAATATTTTAATTCTTTTTTTTTTGAAGTTTTATTTGATTTATTTTTTCTTAATTTCTTTTTTAGAATTTTTTTCTAATTGTTTAAAGAACTTAATTGCTGCTCCGATAAACGCTTTTTCTTTGCTGGTTTCAATTAAAGCGCCTGCAGCATATTGGTGCCCTCCACATTCACCACCTACTTTTTTAATAATTGATTGTAGAGTATTTCTTAAATTTAATTGCTTATTATTTCTTGATTGTGCAATGCGTAAACTAATTTTAGAAAAATCTTTTTTGTTCCAAGCAATGGATAAAATAAATGTTCCTTTCGGAAAAAATTTACCTCGAGAAATGATTGATGCGAGAGTTCCAATCATAGTGTGCATAATATTATCTTGAGCATTAATAATTATATAAGGTGTTTTAAGAGTTTTTTTAGTGTGAGGATCATATACTTTTTCAATAACATCAATACCGTTGCGGTGATTGTTAAACCAAGTAATTGCTCCGAGAATTTCTTTTTTATATTGAGCGAGATTTAGTAATGCTTCTTTTTTAATTTTAGTATTGTTAAGGCAAGCACCAATTCCTAACGATGCTTTATTTAATCTTCCGCAAGAATTTAATAATGTGGAAAATTCTCTTGCATCTCTAAATGGTGTTTGTGGTTCTTCGTTTAATAATATATAATTCAATCCAAAAATATTTTCTGGATTTGGTTGATCTTTTCTTTTAAGAATTATTGCTTTTCTAAGATCTTGAATTTCTTGCGCGGATAAATCATTTAATTTTTTCCAATCAGGATTTGGATTAACATCTCTATTTTTTGAATTAGTTTTAGGTTCGATGCCTAGATCTTGTAAAAATTTAATTGCGCCACTTTCATTTCCGCTAACTCCTGGAATATATGGATCGGTGCAATAATCTAATAATTTGTAAAGTGGTTTTGTTTGCGCACCAAAAAAATTTAATCCAGTAATTACCTCAATTGTATTATTTGAAATGGCATCCTCTAGAATTTGTTTGTTTAATCCGACAAAACCTTTTTTATTAATTTCTTGAGCATCGCCAATTGCGCCAATAACTGCTAAATGTGCTGAGTCTTTATTTTTTTTATTGAGTTCTTTACAAAATAAATAAACAACTCCACTACCACTTACTTGGCTGCCACCATCAATTTCTTGAAAGTGAGGATTTATGTGTGTGATTGAGGAAATTATTTCTTGTGATTCTGGTTTATGATGATCAAGAATAAATACTGGAATTTTTGTTTGTTTACTAGTCTCTAAATCTTTAATTTTTTTTGTTATAAGATTAAATTGACCTGAACCGAGATCTGTAAAAAAAATTATATCAAATTCTTCGTTAAGAATATTTTCTAAATTATCAGAATCTAGTGTACTAACAATAGAAATGGAATGAATAACATTTTCTCGCTCTAATGCTTTAATTAAAATGGAAGCTGCACTAATTCCATCTGCATCCAAATGTGAAATTATTTTGATACGTTTATTTTTATAAATTTCTCTAAATTTGCTGACTGCAATTTTTAAAGAATTAAAAAAAAGATCTAGTTTCATTTTGGTATAAAATTTAGTTTGTTTAAGTTCATGTTAAAAATAAGATATAAAAAAAAGAAAAAATTAAATTTAACAAATAATTAATTTATTCTAGATAAGTACTAGCTTTTTTAAAGTTGTATTTCCATTCAATAGCAAGTTCGCCAGTTTTCTTGTAATATTTTATTAATCTGTTAATTTTACTTTCAGTTGTAGTAAGCCCTCTACGACCTGGTTGATCTTTATGATTATCAGCTAAGTGAGTTCTTAGGGCTAAACTTGTACGAATTAAAGCTCGCAGATCTTCGGGAATTGGGTGTGTTAATTTTTTTTCCTTTAAAATTGCAGTAATTTTTTTCCCTGTAACAGTTTTTACGCAAGGAATACCATAATTATCTCTTAAAAATAAACCAATTTGAGAAGTTGTTTTTCCTTCTTTTGCAAGTTTACCAATTAATAATTCAATTTCTTTAGGTTTGTATCCCATCCATGATGGAACTTTTTTTTCGATAGGTTTTGTTGATTGAGATTTACCTTTTCGTCTTGAATGCATTCTAGCCATAATTATCACCTAAATAGCTTATTTTTTTGTTTATTTTTCAATAACGGAGAAATAATTGCGAGTAATCTCATTTTAAACTAAATTTGAGTTTAAGTGAGTATTTGATGAACTCTTAGTCTCCAGTATAAACGAGCCAATAATTGACCAATTTATCCATTGAATAGATCTGAATAATTATGAGTCATTTATAAAGATTGTGGTGGTTTTGGAGGGTTTTGGATGTTTTTAATTAAATTGGTGGTTTTTAGGTGTTTTTTTTGTGGTTGTGGTTTTTTTGTTTATGTTTTTGTTTATGTTTTAGGGTGATTAAATAAGTTAAGTTTAGTATTTAATGAGAAAATTTAAATAAAAACAAAGATTTTATTTAAAAATTAGGTGATTTAATGAGTTTTAAAAGAGGCAGGGTTAATTTAAAAATTATATTCATTCTACTAATTTTAATTTGTTCAATATTTATTGCAGGTTGTAAAGTAAAATATATTTGTGCAGATGGTAGTGAACAAGTTAACCCTAAAAAATGCAAAAAACAATATTTTTGTTTTGATGGCAAAGAAGCGACTGACAAACGACGTTGCTCATTTGTTGAAATAGCACCTATTGTACAAAAAGATGCAAATGAAATTGCACTTTCTTATGTTAATGCATATACTGCACTTGATAAAGTTAATGCTAAACTAATTAATTCATATGAATTTAGTGAAAATGAAACTGCAGGATATGTTGCTAAATTGGTTGTTCAATTAAAAGAGGGTCCATATGAAACAACTCTTAAAATAAATGGAAAAACAGGAGAAGTAATCTGTACTGAAAATTGTCAGTATACAAAATAATTTTATGAAGTTTATTTTTAACATTGATATTTTAACATTAACAGTTTAATTTGAATATTTTAGTCTTGGTGATTTGATGAAACAGAATTTTAAAAAAATTATGGTGGTTGTGTGTTTAGTTGTGTTATTGTTAGTTTTAACTGGATGTAGGACAACTTATGTGTGTCCGAATGGGGTTGGCAAGGTAAAAGACGCAACTTTATGTAAGGATCAACATGTGTGTCCTGATGGTAAAGTTAGAAGTGTAGTATCTGATTGTAGTTTTGAAAAAGAAGTTACTATTGAGCGTGATGATGCTGAAAAAATGGCAAAAACATATGTTAATGCTTATACTAATTTAGTTGATACGAATGCAAAAGTTATAACTGTTTATTTAACTGAAAAAAATGAAGAAACTGAATATGTGGGTGGAGACTACATAGCAATTCTTGTTGTTCAAGATAAAACTAAACCCTATGAAACTGAATTAAAAATAGATGGTGCGACAGGTAATACGGAATGCATAAAAAATTGTCAATATTTAAAATAAATTCTCTTTTTTTATTTGCTTAATTTAGTTTGTTTAGAACGAGAAAACTTAACAATATTTTGCGAAGTAGTTTTGACTTTGATATCTGTTAATTGATCATATTCTGACGCGATTCTCATTAAAAGAGTTAAACCTTTTTTTGTTAGTCTTAATTCTTTTTCTTTATATGCTATAAGTTTACTTTTTTCAAATTTAACTAAATCTTTGTAAAGTGCTCTTTCTTGTTTGTCAAAAAAATTTGTGTTTAATAAATATTCAACAAATTCAGCTTTTGAAACAGTAACTAAAAGAGGACTTTTAGCAAATCGTTTATCTGATTCGGTTAGAAATCTGCCTAAACTCCAAAATACAAAAAGATCACCTAGTTTTGATTTAAAAGACATTATTTGATGATTTAGGTATTTGAAGTATAAAAAGGTTTTGAGAAATTAAGTTGTTATTTGAGTAAATTACTGTAATAAATAATAAAAAAATAAAATAAAAAATGTTGTTAATATTTAACTAATTCAAGCGATTTCATAAACTAAAGTTACTTGAGCACTTACTTCTACGTCTGAGGGTTGAAGATTTACTGAAGAATCCATAACTTTACTCTCTGCAAAACTTGCACTCATCATAGGATATTTTTCAATCGGATAATAATTAGTTTCACTTTCGTAGACTTGAGTAATTTTAACTAAATTTATGTCAAGACTTTTTGCTAAGTTTTGTGCTTTAGTTTTTGCATTTTTTGCCGCTAAATCTAATGCTTGGGATTTTACTTCTTTACTTTTTTCATCACTTAAACCAAAACTAATTCTATTAACTCTATTCGCTCCTGCTTTAATTGCGGTGTCAAGATAATCTCCTACCTGATCTATATTTTTAGTTTCAATTTTTAGTGAATGAGTTACTTCGTAACCTACTAATTCACTTTTTTCAGTGTCTCGATTCCATTCTTGTTTTGGATATAAATTAAAACTGTTGGTTTCAATGTCTGATTCATCAATTCCTTTTTCTTTTAATGCTGCAATTACTTGATCAGATAATTTTGCATTTTCTTCTTGTGCGGCGTTAGCAGTAGTTTTTAGAGTTGTAATTTCAACATAACTGGTTGCTTTGTCAGGTTCAACAGTTATTTCACCGTCAGAACTAACTTTAATTATGTTTGTATCGGTTTGGGTGACTGAAAGAGTTTCAATACTCGATCTTCCAAAGCTCAATACAACAATTACTACGATAAGTGCTAAAACAACTAAGTGTGCTAAATTTTTGTGTAATTTATTTTCTTCATGTTTCATAATGAACACCTCATAAGTTTGATATTTTGTTAATTAATTAATAGAAAGTGCTTGAATTTTAAATAGATTGTTGTAGTTGCAATGAATGTTGAAGTTATGATTGATGGGATTTTTGAAAATTTGTTGAGTTTTTTTTGTTTTTGAGTTTTTTGAAAGGTTATTACTTTTTAACGGTTTTATCGATATATTTCTATTTTAACCACTATTAAGTTACTATTAAATGAAAACATTTATATATGAGTTCGACAAGGGTGTTTCTAGGTTTAAAAAATGCAAAATATGCTTTTAAATTGGGTTGTTGGATTGATGTCAAACGATTTGACTAGTGAGCCTGAACGTAATTTGCATGATTCTTTGGTTGAATTAGGCGTTTCTCAGCTTGAAATGCAAGCGAATGCAACTGGGGAGCAGGTTTTATTAAATACGATGCGTGTTGATGATCCTAATTCTAATAATACTTTTCAAAGCTCTGAAGTTGTAAGGGTTAGTGCAAAAACTGATGGTTTTGGAGAATTAGAAGTTTTTGTTAAAACTGGAGAGCCAGAACTAGAACCATTATTATTTCCTGATGCGTTGAGTGATGGAACTTTTGTTTATTCTGAAAAGGTTGGAGTACAAGATTTTCCTGCTTATTGGAGCTCAATTCAAGCAGATCCTGTTAAACGAAAAGTTGCTCTTGAAGATGTAACAACTATTCTTGTTGATGAAACGTTGAGACTAAAAAATTTATCTTGTGGTGGCGAAGTTATTGTGGGTGAGAAAAAAAGAACTTTAGATAAATTGGGACTTGGCAGTAGAGTTGGTGATTTTAAAAATATTGATGATTTAATTATGTATGGTGCAAGAATTAATGTTTCTTCTTATTTGGTGAGTTCAACTAATTATGGTTTTGAGGGGTGCGGAATTATTTTTGAAATTTTAGCAGCAGCTCCTGATAAACAGATTTGTAGGGATACTGTTGCAAAAAATATTCGTGTAACTTCTACTGGGGATTATGTTATTATTGATGGTGATAAATCTTCTTATGAAAATCCTATGTTGATGGCAGTTTATTTTGCAACTCAGGGGAGTTTGGAATTAGAGTTAGATGAAATTGAATTTGTTAAAGAAAAATTTTTAGAACAATTTTATGGTGAATCTCGAACAGATGAACATGATAAACTTTTTTATGCATTGATGGTTGATAGAACATTGAGATTTTCTGGACATGCGGGTGAAAAAATTTATGGGGGCGATTCATTAAATTCTGATCCAAAAGTTTTAGCTACTTACAAAAATGATTTAGAAAAAGCGATGTATGCAGTCGGTAAATTAACTGAATTTGTTTGTGGGCGTGCGAGTTTACAATTGAATAGATTGGGAGAAGAATTAATTAGAGAATATCGTTTAGTTGATTGTGATGATGTTTTGGAACGATTAGAAATTCGATCTGAATATGAACTAAATGTTTGTAATCTGAATTAGTAGTTTTAAATTTGTATTATTTATTCTATGTTGATTGCAACTACTGGAGAAATTAATTCATCAATTCTTAATTTAATTTCGAGGATAGGCTGATTTTTATTGCTTTTTTTTGCATCTTTTGCTTCTTTTCTTAATTTAGTATATAATTCGTCCATTTTTTCAAAATTAAAATTGTAAAATAATTCGTAAAGTTCTCTTAAATTTTCATTTGCGTCTTTAAGCTCGTTAATTGGATTTTTTTTAAAAGTTTCTTTTGTTAGATAATAATAGTGGTCTCCTAAATTTTCTAATTGTTTAACTAAATAATAATAGTCATAACTTTTTTTTAATTTATTTCTAAAAATTATGAGGAGTCTTTCGCAGTATGTTGAGAACTTATTTATGTTGTCTTCAATAAATTTAGCACTTTCTTGTTTTTGTTTTTTTTCTAAAACTTCGACGGTTTCATTTGCGAGATCTAGAATTAATAAAAATAATCTTCTTAATGCATTATCAAAATCATAACTATCTATTTTTCCTAATTGTCGTAAAATACATTTTTTGTCTTTATGAGTTACGACTTCAAAACCAATTAATCTTTTTTCAGTTATGTTATAAATTTCTTTAATATTATTTTCATTCGGATTTTTAATTGTTATTTCTGTGAACCCTTGTCTATATAGTGTGGCAATTATTCTTTTGGTAGTATTAGTGTTTTGGTGTGCGTTTATTTCTATTTTTTTTTCGATAATCTCTGCTTCTTTTGTTAATAATAATGCATTTTCTTTAATTTCTAAATCTAATTCACTTCCAGGATTTAATTCTTGTTCCTTTGCCCATTTTTGGGGGATAGAAACTACTAATGTTGATTTTCCTAATTGTATTAATTTACGCTTCATAGGTTGCGTTAATGGGTTTTAATATATAAAATTTGTGTTTGTATATATTTATATGTGTAAAATATATAGTTGTGGATGGTTGTGCTACTAGTAGGTGATAAAAAATGCTTTTTGCCGATTTGAAAAACGGAACCCAAGTAGATGATTTGAATCTTTCAGAACTTGTTGAAAAAATAAGGAAAGAAGCAGGATTTGAAGTTTCAGTGCATGCTAGGGGAAGAACTGATCTCAATGATTGGGACGCAGATCTTTTTACAAGATCAAAACCAAGATATCATCAAACTAAAGCAGTTTATAATAGAAAAATTAGAGAAAGATATATTTTTTCATTAGAAGCAGTGAACGGCGCTATCGGGGGACATATTAGTAGAGATCAAAGAGAGTTGAATGTTGTTGCTTATGGTAAATTACCCAGAGCTACAAAAAAAATAGTTGAAGAAGAAACGCAGGGATATCATATTACCAAATATGTCGAAGCGTTTGGAAGAATTTTGCTATCTTATCAGAAATACATTAAACCTGTTAAGAATTCAGTTGAAAGAACTTTTTATGAAGGCGTTCAAAAATTGTGTGATGTAATAAAAACAGAAAGTACTGTGGATGCTCATTATGTTCAATTAACAATTCCTGCAAAAATTAGAGAAGGATTTCATGATGCAGGTTTTGCAGGTGTTCCTGTAATTGCATTTTTTGGAACACAAGAATTAACTCAGGAAATTGTAAAGTATTTAGCAAATAATCCTGGACAATATAATGAATTTATAGAACAAATTCTTCCTGAAGAGAAATTTCCTAAAGTTTATGGCGGAATTGTAAAAAAAATGAATTCTAATGATAAATTAGTTTTTCTTAATACTGATGAATTTAATCAAGATAATCCTAGAAAGAGATCTAATTATAATTTCGAATTAGCTCCGTGGGTTTATTCTCACTACGGTGAATTTGTTAATTTTTAAAAAATTGAGATTAATTGAGGAGAAAAAAATGGCAATACAAGAATTAAAAAATGATTTTGTAGAAAAAGCATTAAAACATATTAAAAAAAATATTGGAACGATTTTAGAAGATTGTTCTGTTACTGGTAAATCTGTATCTATTGATGTTCTTACAAGTCCAACTTTGGATGATCCTAAGTTGCAGTTAGTTGCAAGAGATGAAGGTCCTTTTGCAACAAAGTATGAGGTTTTATTGGGCTATCATCCAGAAGATGAATCTATTCACGCATATTTTGATTATTGTTTGACTTTTACAAAATATTCGGGGGGATTTAGAAATGTTGATGCGCCTGATTTGGCTTTGCTTGCAAATGGAAGTTCAATTAATTCTGATGATTCTGGTTTGAATGGTGATAAAAAACAAAACTTTAGAGTTTCTTCTAAGGTGAAAATTCAATCTGAATATGTTGTTGGAGATCGACAGAAAATTGACGTATCTAATCGAGGGGATGTCGAAATATATCGAGCTTGTAGAAATGCAATAACTGAATTTATTGGATCTGAAAGAGCAAAAGCTTTACAGTCTCAACTATTATTTGAGGGCGAACAATTCTATGAATTTAAAGAATTTTTTAGTGCAGTTAGTGGTGTTATTTCAGATCAACTTGAAAAATTGTATGAATAACTTATTTGCTTTTTTGTTTTATTGTTGGTTTATTATTTTTTTTTAGATTTTTTTGGCTTTAATTTTGACTTAAATTTTTTTGGTGAACATAAATGAAAAATCCTATAATTCGGTATGTTATGAAACCTGCACTTAAAATGGTGAATGCGTCTGAAAATCCAATTAAAGGGGGACTTTCAGTAGCATTAGCATCAGGGGTAGTACATTATGGGTTGGTAGAAATTGTTGGACAAGTTTCAGATGTTGTTTTAGGAACTAATTTTGCAGATGTTACATCTAAAACAGTTTTTATGAATCTTCCAGTTTATGTTCATGCGTTATTTATTGCAAACATGGGAATTAATTTTGGTGAGGGAGTTAGAAAATATTTTGTGAGGAGACAATACGAAAAAAATTGAACTTGGTTTATTCTGAAATGGAAACTTTTTTTTCATGCTTGGACGTTTCTTTTTTAGAGTCTGTTTCTTCTAGCTCTTCTTTTATTTTTTGTAGTTTTTTAGGTAATTTGATAAATTCGTCAAGCTTTTTTTCGATTGTTTCAAGATCTAAATCTGTGATTGCACCATATAGTTCATTAACTTCAGTTTCAAGCTCGTTACTTATGTGGTTATAAATTTTTTCTGTTATTATTTTATTTAATTCTTTTTTAATTCTAAGAGCTTTTTCTAATGCTATTAATTGATTTAATATTTTAGAATGGTCTTTTAACTTATCATATTTTTTTTCTTTAATTGCTTCATGCAGTTCTCCAATTTTTGCTTCGATTGGCGAATGAGATATTCTTCTATGTAGATCTTCACTTTGTAATAACTCTCTGATGTCTTTGTAACTTTTGTTAGCATCGCTTAATAATTTTGCTCGTCTTTTTTTCATTTCTTTAGCAGCTTTTAGTGCTTCTTTTTCTTTTCTTAATGTTTCTTGATTTGTTTTTTCTGTTTTTGTTCTTATGCTTTTTAAAATTTGCAATGCTCTTTTTTCATATTGTTTAATTTCTTTTTGTGAATATCTTACTTTCTTTTTTTGGTGCATTGGAAATTTAGTACTTTTTAATCTTCTTTCTTTTTCTTTGATTTCTCTATCTATTTCATTAATAATTCCAGTTTCGGCTTTAATTGTTTCTCCATTATTGGTGGCCCCTGCGTTATCTCCATTAATTAAATAGTATAATGCAGAATGAATAAATGATATGTCTAAACTAAGTCCAATAACTGTTCCTCCTCCAGCATCTCTTTCGGATAAATCTTTTCTACTGTGGATCTCTACATACTTATCATGTGTGAATAGAATTATTTTTTTGAACTTTGTTAATTCATGCAATATGTTTTTTATGTTTTTTGGATGTAAATCAATTTCATGATGTTCTATGAATTCTTCAATTTTTTCAATTGTTTGGATGATGATTTTTTCATATTTTAAACTTAATTTGAGATTTGAAACTAATAACTCATTAGGTTGGACTGTAACATAATCGTAACCTTGATCTAAAACTGCATATCCTAGTATTTTTCCAGTCTTCCATTTAAAATTTATTGCTTTAAATCTGCCTTCAGCGTTTAAACTATTGTATATTTTTGTTAATAGTTGCATAAGAGCTAAAATTTTTTCTTTTAGATCGTCTAGTGTTTCAGCAATTTCTAGGTATTCAAGTTCTAATTCTTTTGCTTTTTCTTTTGCTTTTTTTATATTTTTAACTCTAACTTCAATTATTCCTTTTAACGCAACTTTGCAATCTTTAATTCCGTCTTTCAGATAATATAAATGTTGACTTCCTCCAAATAATGCTGAGTGGTTAGTTTTTTCATTAAAACTGTCGAATTTTAATTTATCGTACCATAATAAAATAAAACCTTCTTTATGATGTGAAAATTCTTCGACTGGGTGCACAGTATTAATTCCTGCGAATAAAGATCTTTCAGGTATAAGATTTAATTTATGGATTTGAACCCCGTCAAAACCTAGCACATTTTCGCTGGTTCTATTATTTCCTAATTCTAAAACTAATTCTAAATCCTGTAAAGGGATGCAACGAAAAAGATGATTTGATAATAAAAAAGGCAATAATCTATAAATAAATTCATATTTATTGATTCCTTCGATTGTAATTCTATTTAACGTAAAAAATTCTTCAAATTCAGTCATTCCTTTTTTTGGTGATAAAAATGTTCTTTGTTTTTTTATAAAATAGTTTGTGGTGGGACCTTTTAGTAATTCTCTTATTATTTTTAAAGAATTTTCTTGATTTTCTTCGTCTATTGTTATTACTATGTGTTTCATCTTGTAAATGACTTGATTTTTAATTATATAAATATTTGTCTTAATTGAGGAGTGTTAATTTAGTTAAATATTTTTTTTATGATTGATTTGTGTGAGAAGTAAAATAATAGTCCCGCGCGGATTTGAACCGCGGTCCCAGGCTCCAAAGGCATGGATGATTGGCCACTACACTACGGGACTGTGTTTTATATGGTTTCTAGAAAAATGACTCATTTATAAAATTAACGCTTAAATTCGAGATTGGGTTAGTTAAATTCGTATTTAAATTTAGTTATGACTGAGACTTGGGGTAATTATTAAAATAAGAAAGAAAAAAAATTAATAAAAATTTTAATTTAGTTTATAATTTTAAACCAATAAATCCTCCAATGTTATAGGATAAATCACCTTGGTTTCCAATTTCTGTTAAATCTAGTGCTGCACCGACCATGTATCTTTCATATAGTGTTATTCCTGCTCTTAGTTTTTGAACACTGAAATTATGTCCGTCTTCGCCTACGCTAGTTAGATCTTCTAGATTAAGTAATAAATCTACGTCTCCAGTTAATCCTGGGGTGTATCCTAAATTTATGACAATTTCTCCGTCAGGATGATCCATTGTTTTAACTGTTGCTAAACTATATATTGAAAAGTCATCAAATTGTCCGAAGTATTGCAATCCTGCACGAGGAATTACTCCTACTCCTGGAATTGCTTGACCTTCTATTACGACATCAAGTCCATCTACTAAGTTAACACTTAAGTCTGCTAAGAAAAACAAATCTGTATTTCCGTCGTAGTCCATTGTGGTAATTTGTCTCATAAATAAGTTAGTTAATGGTGCTACTTCTGTGAAAACTTTGGTGTCGAGTGTTGCATAGTCGTGTCCTGTAGTTAATTCCACAGAACCGTCTGCTAGTGCGGTGGTTGGCAATCCAGTTAAAGCCACTAATGCAACTCCTGTCGCATATGCTGCAATTTTTGGATCTTTTAGTCTTTCTAATGTGTCTTTAGCACCTGTTACAAATTTTTCCCATCTTGTCGGTTCTCGTACGACAACTAATCCATTTTGTTCGCTAATTACTTTTCCAGGTCCTGCTAGTTCTTCAAGAACTCTTTCTTCAGCAGTTAGAATCTTTGGTTCTTCTGTTTTAGGGTCTTCATCTATATTTTCTGGTAGATAAAGTTCGCCTCCAGTTCTCCAATATGTGCTTCCTCCTGTTGTTATGATTTCAGGGGGGGTTATTAGTTTATTTTGTTCGCTACTCATTTTTTTCTCCTCCTTTTTTTTAATAAACAGAAAGGACAACTGCTTACTACTGCTTAGTAATTAAAAGTTCGGAGAAAGTATTTAAATTGTATCTCCCCTTTAAGGGGCGAAAAAATGGAAAGATTTATTAGGTGCATTTTCTTTTTGATTTTATATGAATTTAGAGCTCTTGAAAGAAATAGGATTAACGGATGGGGAAATTAAAGTCTATTTGGCGCTTTTCAAGTTGGGTTTGACATCAACTGGGCCATTAATTAAGAATTCAAAAGTTCATGCATCAAAAGTATATCTTATTCTTGACAGACTTATGGATAAAGGGTTAGTTTCGCATATTAAAGAGGGGAAAAAAACTCTTTATTCTGCAAATCCTGCAACTACTATTATTTCTTATTTAGATAAATTACAAAGTAAGATAACTCTGCAAAAAAAGTCTGCAGAAGATTTGATAAAAGATTTAACTGAACTTAAAAATTTAAAAACTGCAGAATCTGAAACGACTGTTTTTAAGGGTGCTAAAGGTTTGAGGAATGCGTACAGCATAGTTGTTCAAGATTTAAAAAAAGGAGATGTTTGTTATGCTATGTTTTTGCCTGCAGTTGTAGATTATTTATTGCCTTTTTTTGAGAATTTTATCAAATCAGTTTCTAAAAAAGGAGTAGTTCAACATTTGTTGTATAGTGAAGCATCTCCTGAAGCTGAGTTAATAAAAAATTTACCTCTCACTCATGTTAGGGTTGAATCGAGCAAAGGTTCTTATTCTCCTGCGGAAATGTGTGTTTATGGTGATTATACTATTATTTCTACTTCTGGCGGAAAAGAATATTTGACTGTGTTGATTAAAGATAAAGTTATTGCTGAATCATTTAGAAATCAATTTCATTTGATTTGGAATCAACCTGTGCAAACATATCGTGGTTTGGAGGGTATGAGGAGTGCATTTTCAGAAGCATTGGACGCAACTCCTGTGGGTGCTAGGACGTATGTGTTTGGCGCAACAAAAACTTCAAAAGAAACGGATGCGGTTTTGTTTGAGTATAATCAAAAAAGAGCAAAGAAGGGAATTAAATTAAAAATTCTTTTTAATGAAGAGGCAATTAATTCAAAAACTACAAGATCTTCTAGAAAAGAAACAAATCCTTTGGCTGAAATTAAAATTATGCCACAAGAATCGACTCCTAGTGTTTATGAAATATTTCCTGATAGGGTAATTATTTCTACTGCTTCGAGTAAAGAGCCTACATCAATAGTTGTTAAAGATAAAGAGTTTGTAAAAACATGTAAAGTTCAATTTGAGGAATTGTGGAATCGAAATACTAGGACTTATATTGGTGATAAAGGAGTTCATAAAGTGTTTAATGATGCTTTAAATTTTGGTGAGATTAAGTTTATAGGTGGTAATTGGGGGATAATAAAATATTATGAAAAATTTTTTAAAGAATGGAATCAACGTCGGGAAGAGAATAAAGTAAAATGGTTTGATTTAGTTGATTCTGACTTTTTAATTGGTAGAGAAGAACAGCCTGATACTTTAAAATTTTATGAGCGAAAATATTTGCCTGAACAAGTAACTAGTCCATCTGTGTTATTTATTTACGGGAATGTTGTGGCAACTATTATTTGGAAGAAGAAAACGCTTGTGAATGTTGTCGAAAATAAAGAAATAGCAGATCATTATAGAAAATATTTTGATTATTTGTGGGAACAAAGAGTAAAAACATATTCGGGACTTGAAGGGATAAAAATTTTACTTAATTCTGTATTAAATTCAGGGTCGAATGAGTATTTTTCTTATGGTGGGTCGAAAAAAGCAGGAGATTTACTTGGGTGGGATTTTTGGAAGAAGTTTCATGGATGTAGGGTAAAACAAAAAATTGATGCAAAATTATTATTTCATTCTTCTTTGGCTGATTGGGGTGGGGTGTTATCAAATTTAAATCACACTTTTGTTAAAACTACTGAGAAAAAGTTTGAAGCACTAACTGAGACTGTAATTTGTGGGAATAAAGTTGCAATAATTGTTTGGTTGGATGTTCCGTTTGGAATTCTTATTGAAGAGCCTCTTGCAGCACAATCATATCAACAATTCTTTAAATTAATATGGTGAGAATGATTTAGTGGGGGGTTTTTAATGCTTATTTAAGTAATTCGATTGCTTCTTCTTCCATGAAATGAAGTTTTCCTGGAATTATTAAAGAATGAAGTGGTGCTCCAAAATCAAAATTAAGAAGTTCTTTTGCAGTTCCTGCTTTGAGTGTTTGAGAATTCGCACCTAATCTGGCACAACCAATACAAATGGTGTTTTCAGAAAAAATGTGTTTTTCTAATTTGTTTTCTAGTTCTAATAATTGTTTGATTGCTTGATTTATTGTCATAAATCTATTTTGATCAGTTTTTATATCTAATAGTATTAGTGTGTGTGCGCCAATGGATAAATTTTCACTAAGTATATTATAGGGGGTTTGTGGAATAAAGTTTGGTTCAAAGAATGGCATTGAAGTAGTTTTTCCAAATTTGTATAATTCTAATCCTGTAACTCCTACTGCATTTATTATTGAAGTGTTATGGATTAGTTTTGTTGGTATGTTTTTTTGTTTTGCTCTGATCATTAAATCAAGATGAGTTGTTGCTCCGAGCGCATCACCTATAACTAAAAATGCGATATCTTTGGTGGAATCAAGAATTTCATCAGGTGTTTTTTCAACTAATTCTCTATTTGCAATAATTACTTTTTTTCCATATAATTTTTCTAAGTTTTCGATTGGACAATTTAATTTAGATGTGTATGATTCAAGAAATATTTTGTCGCTTTTTTTGATTATTTCAAGTCCTTTTACTGTGATATCTTGTTCATTATCTAGTCCAATTCCAATAAAATATAGTGTCATAATCTTAATTGTTCGTATGTACTATTAAAAGTTTTTGAAAATTTGAGTTTGGAAGTTATTTGAATTTTTTTTATTATTTTTTATTTTTTCGAAATTTGGGTGTGGGTTATTTTTAATCTAGTTACTAAAATAGTATACTGGTTTATTGATGTGTGTTACATTTCAGGTTATTTTTAGAGTATATTTATCATTTCTATTAGTATACTAAATTGTATATTGCATTATTATTTTGTAAAGTATATGATAAAAATGGGAAATATTTAAATAGAATGAAGTATGTCTTTTATAGAGACAAGATTATTATTTTTAAAAAAAAATAAGAAATCAGTCGAGTTTGGCGACTCAACTTAATTTAATTATCGAATTTTGGCGAATTCTAAGTTAGAATATAGTGTAAACTACTATTTAAATGTTTCGTTAGTTTGCTGAGTACAAATTGACAATTTAAAACAAAAAAAAGGGTAAAAAGGAAAACATAAAGGGGGTTATAGAAAAATGGATTTTTTGGTTCAAAACGCATTAAAAACTGCAGAACAATGTAACACTGAAATTGAGGTTAACCAAGCAAACATCAAAGTTTTTGGAGTTGGTGGTGCTGGAAATAATATGGTTAATTGGTTATATAAAAAAGGTATTCAAGGTGCTGAAATTTTAGCTTGTAATACTGACCAACAACATATACAGATTACTGATGCAGATAAGAAATTTTTAATTGGTAAGGATTTAACTAGAGGTCTGGGCTGTGGAGGATTTCCTGAAAGAGGCGCAGAAGCTGCTAAAGAAAGTATGCAAAAAATTAAAGAAGTATTAAAAGATGCGGACATGGTATTTGTTTGCGCAGGTATGGGTGGTGGAACTGGAACTGGGGCAGCACACGTTATTGCTCAAGCAGCAAAAGACCAAGGTGCAATTGTTATTGGAACAGTTACGATGCCTTTTAAAATTGAAAGAGCAAGAGTAGATAAAGCAGAATTTGGACTTCAACAACTTAGACAAGTTTCAGATACTGTAATTGTAATTGACAATAATCGACTTGTAGCAATAGCTGGAAATTTACCTGTACAACAAGCTTTCGCAGTAGCAAATGAATTAATTTCAACAATGATTAAAGGAATTGTAGAAACAATTGCAATACCAAGTTTAGTAAACTTAGATTATGCGGACGTTAAAGCAATTATGACTGATGGTGGTGTTGCCGCAATTGGTGTTGGTGCATCAGATACTGCAAATAGAGTTGATGAAGCAGTAAGAGGAGCATTATCAAATCCATTATTGGATATTAATTACGACGGAGCAACTGGAGCAATCATCCATATTAGTGGTGGTCCTGAAATGACTCTTGATGAAATCTCAAGAATTGGAGAATTAGTTACTGAAGCTATGGATCAAGATGCTAATGTTATTTGGGGTGCAAGAGTTGCTGATGAATTCAAAGGAAAATTAACAGTTATGACCATTATTACTGGTGTAAATTCTCCTTGGATTTTAGGAAAGAATGACCACAAAAAACCTAGTTACAACTCAGTACAAGTTAGTAATGAGCTGGGGATAGATATCGTAAGATAGATAAGAGGTGAATGGCAGCCTATTCAAGATTTTGTGTGGGCTGTAAATATTTTATTTTATTTTCAGGTCAGATAATTATTAAATAGATCATAGATCGTTGAAATTCATATTCATTTTTTTCACAAATTCACGCTCTATTTCTGGCCTTCATTTTTTTAACCACCCCCAACAACTTAAAGGATGAAGGCACGCGTTCCTTCATTGCGAGATCGTGCAATGAAGTTTTTTTTTTTTTTTTTTTTTTTTTTTTTTT